>DUSF01000012.1 GCA_012842745.1 Bacillus sp. (in: firmicutes)
GGATGGAATCACAGATATCCAAGGTGATCTGGTGAAAATGGAAGGCTGGGTCAAAGCCGCTGTCCCGATGTCAAAGGAGGAAGAAGATGAGGAGGAAGATGAGCTAGGTGCAGCTGTCCTTGGGATGCTTCCTGTCACTGGGGGTGGCGGCATTGGCTAAATCGAAGAAGCCTAGCATCCCCTCAAAATGGAAGGGTGCCGCTATAAGTGCTCTTGGCAGCGTTCCTATGAAGGGCGTTATAAAAAAGGGGCAAAAGCATTAAACAAGGCATCAAAAGCCGCCAAAAAGAAAGTAAGTAATACAAAGAAAAAAGTAGTCGCTTCTCTTAAGACACAGAAGAAGACTGTAAAGAAAAAGATAGGGAAAATCGTTAAAAAAAGAGGAAAGGTGTTCACAAAAGCCCGAAAGCTAAAAAACAACCTGACGAAGAAGGAACAAATCAATAACCTAAAAAAGAAATTGAATAAAGCTGTGTTGGCAGCAAAGTCGATTCCGAAAAAGACGGCCAACTATGTAAAGGACAATGCGAAGAACATAGCTTCTTTTGCGGCTGATTCGACGCCCATTGTAGGAACAGTCAAAGCGTTTCAGCAGGCAGCGACAGGTGTTGATCTTATCACAGGTCAAAAGTTAAGTATGGGAGATCGAATTGCAGAAGGAGTTGGTGGAGTTGTAGCTATCTTTCCGATCCCTGGTGCGAAGCATGTTGGGAAATATGGAACAAAAGGCATTATAAAGTTTGGAGAATTTGCAGCAGATGTGTCAACAAATTTTGTGAAAAACATTAAGAATAAAGTGGTTGCAAAACCATCTAAACCGAGTAAGCCTCCTAATAGTACGGGTAAATATCAAGTTGGAGCATATAAAGATATTAAAGGAGTAGAAGGATTTGATGCCCATCATGCAGGGCAGAAAGCTTTAATGAAGAAATTAGTGAAAAATTATGATTTAAATACTGCTCCTGCTATTAATGTTCCAAAGGTAGGACATACAATAGGTGGACCAAATGGCATTGTTTCAAGAAGCACTAAAGGTATAGATAATCCAAGACAATTATTAGCAAGAGATATTAATGAATTAAGAAGAGTCTATGATGACATACCGAACTCTGCTTTAAAAGAACTTATTGAACTTAACAAAAAAATGTATCCAGAAATGAGGAAGTAAAATGAATGAGATTTTTGTTAAATCACTTTACGAATCTATTATCAAAGAGAACATTCAGCTATACAAAAACTTGTTTGAAACAACGAATGTTACTTCTAAAACTGACGATTATTGGAAACAAGCTATTAGTTTTTACGATAGTTTAACTGATGAAAATAAAGACACTTTAATAAGAATAATTGAACAAACCATGATTGATACTATTTCAAACATGCTAGGTGTAATTGATGGAAGCTCAACTTTAATAGATTGTCCGTTAGTACCAAAATTACTGCTTGATTCTAACGATACAGAAGGGGAACTACAAGATTTGTTTTTAGAATTTATAGAAGAAAGAGATAGTAACAGTTAATTGAAAGTTTGATTGCATGTTTTTATAAATAGTAAAAATGACACTAGTGTTGCATAAATATTATCGAAATTTTCAGTTTACTTGTTTTTCCTAATAAGAACCAAAAAGGTAAATACCTAATTAAAGGCGGTTCTGTCCGTTTGGAAATTTATTTACAATTAGACCTATAGACCTGTGAGACGACAACAAATTTACTTATTAAGGGATGGCTGTTCCTTCAATTTTTCGAAGCCAAATATACGCTGGCTTCCATAGCGAAGCCCTTAAATAACGGCTAATTTGTAAGGTTTTTCGCTTACTCCCTGTTTCAATTTGCGCTAGAACATGTAGACAAAAAACAATAAGTGCAATAAATACTTGGTTTTGAATCGTCCATTCGCTCTGACCGTAGAATTTTTTAATACTGAGATGTTGTTTGATCCATTTGAAAAATAATTCTATGGCCCAGCGTGATTTGTACATTTCTGAGATTTCTTCGGCACTTAAGTCAAAACGATTTGTGATTAAATGGAGTTCATTGCCTTTCGTGTCCAAGACCTTTATTAGGCGAAAATAATTCTCAGCACGGTTTTGTGTCGTTCCAATCAAAACCATTTGGTCCGATAAAACAGATGAATTTTCA
>DUSF01000013.1 GCA_012842745.1 Bacillus sp. (in: firmicutes)
CAACAAGCTATCTAAATAATACCCCAGTCCTCGGCCTTGTAAAAGGTGGGGACTATTTGTCTTGGAGTATCTTAATAATAACTTAATCCTCATCTACGGAGTAGGTGGGGATAGTTTGACGCTTACATCATTTGTTTGTAAAAGTACAAAGAGGTGAAGTTTAGGGAGGGGTAAACTATATGGGTAATCGGATTAATTTAAATATGGTTGAAAACGGGTTAGATTTTATTTCAAAGTCTATTGAAACAGTAGATAAACCTGATGAAGACATAAAGTATTCACTAATCAATTTGCATGCAGGGATACAGCTCCTTTTGAAAGAAATACTCTATAAAGAGCATTGGTCGCTAATTTTTCAAAATATAGAGACAGCTGATATAGGTAAGTTGAAATCCGGGGATTTTATAAGTGTAAATCATGATACTTTAATCAAAAGGCTACAGAAAATTGGGGGTATTAAATTTGATAAGAATCTCCTTGATATGATGGATTGGTTACGGAAGGAAAGAAATAAAACGGAGCATTACCATTTTGTAGTGACTGCTGATGTGCTTAAAGCAAACATTGTTAAGCTTTTTGCATATCTCATCCCTTTTATTAAGTCAGAAATGATTGAAACGGAATTCATTGACTCAGATAACGAGAGATTTACTGAAATATTAGAGTATTTATATGAATTTGATGAATATGTAAATGAGAGACTTAAGTTAGTTCAGGATGAATTAAAAAATGTTGATGTAATTTTACGATGTCCAGTTTGTAATCAAGAGACAGTTGAGTTTATAGACGAGACTGATGCTTATTGCTATTTCTGTGGTGATAACATTGAGAATTTCCCTGAAAAATATATAGATAATTTTATTGATACATACAGTCATGTGATGGATGGTGGAGAATATCCTCTATTAGAATGTCCTGAATGTGATTTGGAAACTTTCATATGTTTAGATGGATACCAATTTGTATGTTTGACCTGTGGGGTAAAACCAACCCAAGATAACTTAACAACATGTTCTGGTCCAAGATGCAATGAAAAACTTATCTACATAAGATACAGTGACGATGATGGCTATGACGCCCATTTCTGTGATGTTTGTATGGATTACTTTGAACATGTTTAGATTTGATTATAGATTAAAAGAAATTTAGAGTTCATTCATGTTAAATAAAGCTACAAAGCGGCTTCTACTAGAAGAAGTACGAGAGGATTTATTTACCCAAAATAAATTAAAACAAAGAATTTAACACATAATACAGAATACGTTGCCATTATTTCATACTCTGAGCAATAAGGTTAAATTATTTGATATTAACAATAGAGGAACTGAAAACAGTCAAGAGGATTTTAAGGAGAAATTAAGGATATGACTGTAGAAGAAGTTTCAGAGTAACGTAGACGTGAATTTGAAGTTAGGAAACCAGTTTGGATAGGCGATGAATGAAGAGGAATTATAAGCAGATTCCTCTTTTTTATGCATACTATTAGTAGACTTTAAAACTAGGAATAGAGTAGTGGCGAATAGAAGTATTTGATAATATAGAATTTCAAATATTTTGGCGATATACTATACGTAATACTACTGATATATTGAGGGTGAAAAAGTGGATATAAATCTAGTAAATCTTAACAAAGATTATTTACAAGGGAAAATAGTTCCATTCATAGGAGCTGGATTATCTGCCCCATTTGAAGTGCCTACTTGGAGAGGGTTAATTGAAAATATTGCTGATAAATATGCTGTACAAGATAAAGAGTTTGTAAAAAACGTTGTTGACCATAAATTAAAAGTAAATGATTATTGGGCAGCTATAGATTATATGAAAGATTTGTTAACATTAACAGACCAAGATATACAAACTGAAATAGTTAAAATAATAAATGAAAAAAAGATAAGATTGGAAGATATTACAAAGCATAACTACCATGATATCGCACAAATGAGTTTTAACTTATATCTTACAACAAATTATGAAAATCTTTTGTTTGAATATGTAAGGTGTGAGAATCTCCCTCTACAAATGAGGGAGATCAACTTTAATACACAAGATTTATTTGATTCAAGGAGAATTATGCATCTTCATGGATATACCTCTAATCCAGGTTCTATCGTAATTAGTAGAAGTAGTTATCAAGACCTTTATGAGAATAATAAGTATAAGAATTTGTTAAAACTTGTTACTGGAACTAAAAAACTCTTATTTATGGGATTCTCATTTGATGACCAATTTATACGCCAATTGATTAAGGACCACAAGGAGGACTTTCAGGGAAATCATTATATTATTTTAAATGCTCCTTCAGAAGAAAAGGTTAGAGAGTTAAAGGAAGAGTATGGGTTAGTTACCATAAAATACAATCCAGCAAACTCATCACACTCAGAGGAAATTAGAAAAATATTAGCGATAATGTCAGAACAGAGTACTGAGGAGGAACCAGAGGGTTCTAAAAATGGTTCAGGTAGTACCCAGCCTATAATATTAGGAGCACAAATTACTGATATGGATCAAAATGTTGAAAGTAACCTTTTTTATAAAAAGTTACAAATTGAAAATATTAAACCCGGTTTGCTTAAATTAAGCTCAATTTTTTATGTTGCAGCTGAACGCTATATTCGACAACTAAAAAATAGTGGGATGTCAGTTGAAGTTATTAATGCTGTTTTGAGAAAAGTTTTTATTAAGTATAATGAAAAGTATTCAGATACCTATGAAAAACATGGTGATAGTCAACAATTTGTAGAAGTAGTACATAAGACCTTGGAAAATATAGATTTCGGTAGATTAGCTAAATTATTTAGCGAAAATCAAATATCAGATGAGGATGAAAATAGAGGACTAATTCATATATTAGCAGATGATGAGAAGATTGATATATGGTGGGGGGAGAACCGTTTAAAATGAGAATTTCTAATGAAAAAAATTCTACTTTTGTCCCCCAATCCATTAAATTGCTATTTGATAATAATCAGTTAGAGTTAATAAAAACTTTATGTCTTTTATATGCGTTTTATAAAGAAAGTACTAGGAAGTACTATAAATTAACAGACATAGTATTCTATTATTGTCTAGTAAATTTCGACCTGCTTAAGCTTATTGAAGAACGTGAAGATAAAGGAGAAATATCTAGGAATTTATATTATCGTTTTCAACAAAATATAAATCAAATCATTTTAGAGTTATCAAATTTACAATACGTAGAAATAAAGGGCGATGTTACTACTAAAACTTCTGATTTAGGGATTAGATTAACAAAAAAAGGAATGGAGTTTGTTGAAGGATTAGAGCTTCATTATTTTTCGGAGTTAATCGAGGAATACTCTAGTGTAATTAATACTGTGGATAATAATATGAAAAATAGAAATAAGATAAGGGGAGGGGTAAAATGAGCCAGATTACAATAAATAAGCTAGTCCTTTTTGGAACAAGATATAAGAGAACGTTATATTTTGGAAAAGGATTAACTATTATTAGGGGAGATAGGACATCAGGTAAGTCATTAGTTTTAAGTTTGATTGATTATTGTATGGGGAAAAGTGATAATATTGTGTTAAAAGTCCAAAAAGAGTTAGATAAACACTGTGATGAAGTCTTTTTGGAAATAAACATTGATGGTGATGTTATCACTTTGAATAGATCACTTAAACAAAAACAGTCAAAAATTAGTATATATTTTTGCTCATTTGATGATATTGGTGAATACATACCTAAGAAAACAGAGATTAAAGAAGCTATGCAGATAATAATGAGAAAACTAAACATTAATGAATATAAACGAACTAAATTTAAGGCACATAGCAATGAACAGGAGTTAGAAACTATTTCATTTAGAGATATTTTCAGGTATGTGTACATAAAGCAACATGATTTAGGCACTAATAATTTTCTGAATAATAAGGAAACATTTAAGAGGAATAAAAATCCATATGCGTTTGAAATGATTTTTAATTTAGTTGAACCTGATAAAGACTCATTGAATGAACAGTTAGTAAACGCAAAAAATAATGTTGAGGCCAGAAAAAGAGAAATAGTGGGCTTATATTCTTATTTAGAAGAAAGAGATGCAAACGATATTATTACCTTAATAAATGAGGTAAATAAAATCAAAGAGCAGATTGATGAACAAAAAAAACAAAAAGAAGCAATCTTTAGTAAAAACAAAAGCACTGATAACAAAGAAAATGATATGTACATCAAATTAAAGAATAGATTAACTGACCTTGCAAACGAAATTTTTCATTATGAAAAACAGAAGAATGAGATTCAAATGTCTATTGGTTCAAAAAGATTTTTATTAGAAGAGTATAAAAAGGAAAAGTCAGAAACAGATGTAACAGTTGAAATCAATTATCGTTTAGTTATTGAAAAACAAAAAATAGAATGTCCCCTTTGTAGGTCATCAGTAATTAGTCATATTCACCAAGCAAATAAGCCTGCACAACAAGTATTGAATAAAATACAAAAAGAGATTAAAAGTAAGATGAATCTTGTTAA
Source organism: Bacillus sp. (in: firmicutes) (assembly GCA_012842745.1). Lineage (NCBI taxonomy): Bacteria > Bacillati > Bacillota > Bacilli > Caryophanales > Bacillaceae > Bacillus > Bacillus sp. (in: firmicutes). The sequence continues at coordinate 4,492 of DUSF01000013.1, forward strand.
TGACTTAATTGAGAAAGATTTGAATAGAGTCAATGAGATTGATAGACAGGTTGTTCATTTAAAAAGGGAACAAGAGATACTTAATAATGCAATTAGTGAGTTCAATAAAAAGACCTCTGTACCCTATCTTTCACAAATTGACAGTATAAATAGCATTATTAATAGTCACATTAAAAAGAAAGAAATTGTTGATGAGTGTATAAGAGTCCATCGTAAAATTGATGAAAAAAATAAACTCATAGAGGATTTGGAGCAAGAAATAAAAAGACTAGAGAGCGAACTGAAAAATTTAAAAGTCAGTGAAGTTAGGAAGAAGCAAATATTCAATATATTAAATGAAAAATTTAAATTCTATATGGCTAGATTGAAGTACGATACTTCAGAAACATATATTGATGAAAATAATTACACTCCATATCATGATGGGGCAAGTGTTTTTGAGCATGAAAGTGGTGGTTTATTAGAGTGTATGCAAATATCATTTTTTGCAGCAATACTTTCTTGTAAAGACATCAATTATGCTGTAGGCCATCCAGGTTTCTTGTTATTAGACTCAATTAGTAAATATTTAGGGACGATTAGACCTGACATGGATGAGGAAGAAAAAGAAAACAAAAATAGAATTAATGACCCAGAAGTATATGAGGAAATATATAATATTATTATTGAATTGAGTGAGCAATATCAAATAATAGTAGTTGATAATACACCACCAATAAAATATGAGAAATATGCCAAATATACATTCCTATCTGGTGATGAAGTGTTGGGGTTAATTAATCTACACGTGAATGAATTTGAAGATATTGAGGAATAGTTATCCTAACTAGGAATTTTGTTTAATATTTGTTTTTACCCTGTTGAAAAATACCAACAGGGTTTATTGTGTTTAATTACTGGTTTAATGTTAAAATGTATAGGTCAAAGAAGTATGTTTTTATTAAGGAGTGCAAGTATGACTCAAATTTTAGAAAGTATTGATAAAGCAAGACTAATAGTTAATCCTTTACTTGAAAGAAAGTCAGAGTTAGGTCAATTCTTTACGCCTTCTAGTATCGCTAAATTTATGGCTTCTCTTTTCAATAAGGATAAAATGAAAAATCCTAAAGTTCTTGATGCTGGAGCAGGAATAGGTTCCTTAACTAGTGCTTTTCTTGTTAGGCTCCTTTCAGAAAGATTGTCTGGATGTGTAAATGTAAATTTAATTGAAGTAGACGAATTACTAAATACACATCTATATGATACCTTAGCCATGTTTGAAGGGAAAATAGACATAAATTCAGAGGTTATTATAGATGATTTTATTGAATGGGCAGTACTTAATTTGCTTGATGAGGATAATTTATTTGAAAATAGTAAACGTCGTTATACTCATGCAATTTTAAACCCACCATATAAGAAAATTAACAGTAACTCACGTCATCGAAAGCTTTTAAGAAAAGTTGGTATTGAAACAGTAAATTTATATTCTGCTTTTGTGGCTCTTACCATAGAGCTTATGGAGGAGGGGGGAGAAATAGTCGCCATTGTTCCAAGAAGTTTTTGTAACGGACCGTATTTCCGTCCTTTCCGCCAACTCATGCTTGATAAGACGGCAGTTAAACATATGCACCTGTTCGAATCAAGAGATAAAGCATTTAAGGATGATGAGGTATTGCAGGAAAACGTAATAATGAAGCTAGTACGTGGAGGTAAGCAAGGAGATGTCACCATTTCCATTTCTACGGACGACAGTTTTTCTGATTACATTGAACATATTTATCCCTTCGAGAAAATCGTACAACCTAATGATATTGAGAAGTTCATTTACATTAATACATCAAATGAGGAAACTTTAATCGAGAGATACCCTTCTGTATGTTATTCACTTGAAGAACTTGATATTGAAGTATCAACAGGCCCAGTTGTAGATTTCAGAGTAAAAGAGAACCTTAGACAAATGCCAGAAGAAGGAACTGTTCCATTGTTCTACCCAAATCATTTTGTAGGAACTGAATTAGAGTATCCAAAGGTAATGAAAAAGCCTAATGCAATATTCAGGGATGAGAAGGTAGAAAAGTGGTTATATCCGAATGGTTATTATGTAGTTGTAAAGAGGTTTTCTTCAAAAGAGGAAAAGCGAAGAATAGTAGCAGGGGTATTGAAGCCTGATGCTATTGATTATCCCGTAGTTGGCTTTGAAAATGGTCTTAATGTTCTTCATTTTCAAAAGCAAGGGATTTCAGCGGAGATAGCTTATGGACTTTATATTTATCTCAACTCTACACCTGTGGATAAGTATTTTAGGATATTTAATGGTCATACTCAGGTTAATGCAACTGATCTTAGAACTATGAAATTTCCTAGCAGAGAGATACTTGAGGAATTAGGCAGATGGGTAATGTCAAATTCTGATAATATAGAACAAGAGGAAATAGATGGTAAGTTGGAGGAGTTGTTATTAAGTGAGTGAAAGTATCCATAAAAATATTGAGCAAGCAATAAGCATTCTAAAAGATTTAGGGTTACCAAAAGCTCAACAAAATGAAAGGTCTGGACTTTGTCTATTAGCTTTATTAAATCTAACTAAGGACAAGTCTTGGTCAGAGGCTGAAAATAACTTGATTGGAATTACACCAATGATGGAGTTTAGCCGAGATAAATATGGGAAAGAATATGCTCCCAATAGTCGAGAGACATTTAGAAGGTTTACTATGCACCAGTTTGTTGATGCAGGAATTGCTTTATACAACCCAGACAAACCCGACAGACCTGTAAATAGTCCAAAAGCAGTTTATCAAATTGAACCTGAAACTCTAACTTTAATAAAGAAATACAATACAACTGAATGGGATATTGCTTTACAAATGTATCTTTCAAATAGACAAACCTTGGTAGAAAGGTATGCAAAAGAAAGGGAGCAGCACAAGATTCCGGTACAAATTGCAGAAGGAAAAGAGATTTATATAACACCAGGAGAACATAGCGAACTTATAAAAGCTATAATTGAGGACTTTGCACCTCGTTATGTACCAGGCGGTAAATTGATTTATGCAGGCGACACTGGTGAAAAAATGGGTTACTTTGATGAAGAGTTATTAAGGCAGCTAGGAGTGGTTGTAGACTCACATGGAAAAATGCCTGATGTAGTGATTTACTTTCCTCAAAAGGAATGGCTCCTGTTAGTGGAGTCGGTAACAAGTCATGGACCAGTTGATGGAAAGCGACATGAAGAGTTAGCGCAATTATTTAAGGGATCAAAAGCAGGGATTGTATATGTCACGGCCTTTCCAAATCGGTCAGTTATGGCAAGGTATTTGAGTGAGTTAGCTTGGGAAACAGAGGTGTGGGTTGCAGATGCACCATCTCACTTAATCCATTTCAATGGAGTGCGTTTTTTAGGACCATATGAGTAAGTAAGAAAATTATCAGTTATTCTTTGGGTATCGACTTATATTAGGATGGGTAAAAGAATATGTGTATTTTTTATATCTATCTTGAATGCTAGGGTTGAAGAGTAAGGTTCGGGACGACAAGCAGAAATTAATAGAGAATAATAACTTTTCTTCAAGTATTATTGGGTAGACTTGATTTTTTAGGAGTGAATAATTAAGTCTACTCAATTTGATCGCTAATGTAAAACGGCGGATAGCGATGAAGATGTTAACCGACTTTATTAAATTTAATTTATTAGGCTACAGAAGATAATATTTAAACAGCAAGCAGTTTTGTATATAGTAGAATTTGTTTTGCACTAATTTTACACATCACATTCACAAAGCCTTATTAAATCTGGGTTTTGACCGTTATTTCGACCCCGACCACCGGTATCGAAAATGCGGGAAAAAGGTAAGCGTCAAACTATCCCCACCTACTCCGTAGATGAGGATTAAGTTATTATTAAGATACTCCAAGACAAATAGTCCCCACCTTTTACAAGGCCGAGGACTGGGGTATTATTTAGATAGCTTG
>DUSF01000014.1 GCA_012842745.1 Bacillus sp. (in: firmicutes)
AAGTGTCAACGTTAGTGATAAATTGGGTGTATCGTTAGTATTCATATTTTTGATTGTATCAACATTATTTACATTTATTTCATTTACTAACAAAAAGGAAAGGAGAATGTTAGCGGTCTTTTCTTCTGTATTGTGGGTTGTTAACGTTTCTATCATTATATTCTTCTTATGGCTCGGAGCAAATTTTGCACCTTAATTCTAAAGATTAAGCTTTCAGTATAAATAGTCACGGGTTCGATCTAAGGACCGAACCCGTTGGTTTGTTTCTTTATTTCACGATTAGTAACAACCATCAAGCACCTTTTGACCACGGATTCCATTACGGATAGTTGTATCCCCTGGAGCTGCTGAAGTTCCACTTGCACAGTCTAAGAATCCGTCGTGACAACCACAGCGACTTCTAAGCCCCTCCCATAGACACCAGTCATGCCAAAAGCAACAAGCGTCTAACCCGTTAATTGCATCCGAACCATCATCACTTCCACCAGCCGTTTGTCTATAACCGCAGTATTTTCCACAATAAGCATAAGTAACACCGCTAAACTGACAACACGATCCCCTTTCAATACAAGAGGCAGGATCATAAGCAGCAGTAGTAATAATGTCTTTTTCTTCTTCTTTAGAAAGTTCATGTAAATTATCGAATAATTCAGTGGAAATTTCTAAATCCTCTTTATAAGGAAATTCTCTATCATTTATTAATTCTGCATTAACGTATTCTTTGTATTGAAGCTGATGATTATTATTACGCCAAATTTTTACTATATAACTCTTTTCTTCTGTATTTAAGTCTATAAAAACAGAAAGAATAACTTTAAGTTCCTTATTATAATCAAAGAGCCTACTGACTTCCCGAATTTCAAAACCATTTTCATTCTTTGTGTTATCATCATTAGAGTATAAAAAGGTTGCTTCTTTTGTATTTACCGGAACTTTATACAAAAGTTGTTCTTCTTCAAGAACCTTAAGAAACTCTTTTTTCTCCGAAAATAGTTCATTATTACTTTGTTTTTCTGTTTCCGGTGTTAACCGACCAAATTGAATCATTGCCAATTCCTCCTTTTTACGGTAACTTGTTTTTAAATTGATAATCTATTATTTATCAATTTATATTTCTACCGCTGTATCATACAAAGTGAGGTATTGGGCAAATAAGTAAACTGATTTTGCAAATAAATTAAAAACACTATCCCATATAAAGCTTAGAAAGATGAAAGTTAACTTATGGCCTCAAATTACACGTATCTCGGTCGCCCCTTAACGTATATTTTTTTGTTGGTAGTACCCCTTCATCTGGACTTATTCAACATTCTAATCGAGGCAGCCAATCTGCATTAAATGAATATCAAAAAATACTAAGAAAGAACAATATGGAATCAAGAGTGAGCAGGAAAGGAAACTGTTATGACAACGCTTGTATTGAATCCTTTCATAGTTTAATCAAAAAGGCGTGCCGTCGGAAAAATCGCAGATTTACACCGCTAAGCCCCATTTTCCTGACGGATCCCTGTTTTTAACAATGTTAAGAAAGTTTCATTGGTCTTAAAGAATCTAACGAGACGATTTTCTCTAAATTGAATTGGTATTCTCCTAGTAAATTAATATGTTTCCAGCCTAGAGGTAAGATATGATGCAATAAGATTTTTTTTAAATTATTTAACCTTTTTTGATTTTAAATTTTTTCAAATAATCCCCAAAAGCTAGGTGCTTCTTCTCTGAAATTCAAGTTTTTCATCTTCTCGAATAATTTTATATAGAGCTCCTGTTCCAAATATTCTCTTTCTTGTAGTGCTGTTTGGTAAAGCGATTTTTTAATTACTTTTTCAAATCTTTTTAAATTATCCTGTTCCAAGCTGTAACAGTTTTCTTTAGTCATTAATATTTTCACCTACTATATTTTTTTTAAGTTTATTAAGTGCTCTTCTGTGTGTGTTCGAAATGTTCTGTGGAGTTGAATTTATTAAATTGGCAATTTGTGTCTTGGTGAGATTTTTAACATAAATCATATCTAGAATTTGATATTGAAAATCAGTTAGGACTTCCAATGCTCGAAAAAGTAATTCATTGCTGATTTCTTCTTTTAAACTGCTTTCGCTTTTTTCGCTTTCTTCTCCAATTGATTCATTCTCAATCAAATCTTTGAGAGTTGCTATACCTTCTTCAGCACCATCAATCGGCTTGTCTAAAGTAAGAGTATACCGGTTATTTATTTTCCTTATTTTTTTATCAAAATCGATTGCGTAATATCGAATAAGATTATTGAAATAAGCATTCATTCTAATTTTCTCGTAATAGTTTTTAAACACTTCTTCTACTTTGTTTTTATTTTCTTCTGTTGGCTCTAAAATTGAAGTTTCAAATATATTAAAGTAATTATCATCCTCCAAGAATCTTTTAACTAAAGGATTTTCTAAAATGCGATTTTTTCTAAGTAGCTCTTTCACACGTTCGTTACAGTTTTCTAAGGACACTTGTACCCCACTCTCTTTCTTTTTGTTTTTACCTACTCTAGAAAGTGAAGTTAATGCCTTAATTATAAACCATTTTGAAGAACGTATGTTCATATTAATATATTTTTTTACAAAATAGTAAAAAATAACTAAGATTTCAACAAACTAGTTTACTTCTGTATTAGGTCTCCCACTTATTATTCTATAAAACAAATGAAGGAGTGTAACAAATGGAAAATAAAAAAATTACCGTATATTTTAGCGATTATTGTGGACATTGCGCGAATTTAAAAGCCTGGTTAACAAAAAAAGGAGTCCCTTTCAAAGCAATCAATACTGAGAATCCAGAGGTAACTAAAGAATTAAAAAAACGTGGCGTAACAGCAGTTCCTTTTACAATCATTGAGGACGAATTAACAGGAGAGAAAGATGAAATTATTGGATTCAACCAAAAGAAATTTGAAAATATATGCTTTTAGAGCCGATAAATCCGACTTTTTTGTTTCAAAATTTCCCCTATAAATCACTTATAAAATATAGGAGGGGGATAGAGAATGAGAAATAACGATATAACCGTTAAACCTGAAATTGGCATTCAACCAGTAAAAATTGTAAAGTTGTTCAAAACCCTAAGTGTTGTTCCCGACAATCTAGATAAAATACGAGCAAGGGAATTATGGGAGGAAACGGAGCAAGGCTTTGGAACTGTTGTAGCTGTTTTAGATAGTGGCGTTCAAAAAGAGCATCCGAATTTAGTAGAAAACATTATTGGGGGATATAATTTTACGGATGATGACGGAGGTAACCCTGACATTTATAGTGATTATATTGGGCACGGCACTCACGTTTCAGGTATTATCGCAGCAGCAGATAACAATAAAGGGGTTGTAGGTGTTGCACCTAAGAGTAAATTGCTTATCCTTAAAGTAATTAATCAGCGAGGAAGAGGTAGCTTCGAAAATTTAATAGAGGCTATTAAATACGCAGCTGATTGGGAAGGACCCAATAGAGAGAAGGTAAATGTTATTAATATGTCTTTGGGAGGTTCGGAACCAAATGAGGATTTGCACCGCGCCATTAAGTACGCTCGTTCTAAAGGGGTTGTATTAGTGGCTGCGGCTGGTAACGAAGGAGATGGAAATTTAGAAACAATAGAAATTTCATATCCTGGTTTTTATAAAGAAGTTATTCAAGTTGGATCAATTTCCGAATCCCAAACACCATCAAAGTTTTCTAATACAAATGTAAATCTGGATTTTGTTGGTCCTGGTGAAAATATTTTATCGACTCATTTAAATAGTGATTATGTAGAATTAACCGGAACTTCTATGGCATCACCCTTCGTAGCTGGTTCTGCTGCACTTATCCTAAAAACTTTAAATAATATTGAACCACATTTGGCACCTATGTATGTATATGATTACTTATTGTTTCACGCTTTGCCATTGGAAAACTTCTCAATTAATCAAGTCGGCAACGGATTTATACAGCTTAAATAAAAATGATAGAATGCATTTCTACAGACCTTAACAATAAAAAACACCCTTAACAGCGAAGGGTGTTTTTTATTAATGGAGTTTACAAATTAATTTCTCTTTACTTCTTAAATTAAAAGGAGTCGATTTAATTGAATCCGAAAGACAAATTAAAATTTATTCAAGAGCCCCTTTCTATTGAAGATATGAACATTGCCTTTGATGAAGAATTTGCAACCAGAAAAGGCTTATCGCCAGAAATTATTGATTTAATTAGAAAAAAAGTAACTGAGGAAAATTCAAAGCAAATAAAAATGTATGATATTCAGTCGTTATTATTCCCTGTAATCATTTGGGCTACTGATACCTTAGGATCTTATCTTACGAGCAGAATTGTAGAGTTGGGAATCCATTCCTTTTGTGAAAAATACAAAGAGAAAAATGAATTAACAAAAGTAATTTGCGAAAAGTGATTTACTTTTTCATAAGTTTTGCCACTTCATTTTATATAAGATGATGGTGGCATAGCCAAGCAGGTTAAGGCAAAGGTCTGCAAAACCTTGATTCCCCAGTTCGAATCCGGGTGTCACCTTTTAATATTTTTTATGGAGTGAAAATGAATATGACTATGGAAAAAGAACTAGAAAAATACAATCGCATTAAAATTGATTTATTAAAAATGGCTCAATTTATTGATGATTGTACCGAAAAATCCGAGAAAGAATTTTATCAAAATATTTGCATTGAATATTCAAAGGAACTAAAAAAGTTGAAAAAATCTATCGAATCGACATACGAAATTCAACTTTGTAAATGCTGTATTAGGCAATAAATTCAAATCAAAAAAGAGCTCACTGCGGTACAGTGGGTTCTTTTTTAAAAGAAAATTAAAATAGGTTTTACTAGCATTAATTAATTCTAAAAAAATTTTTTATTTTGGTTTCATATTGACTAATCGAATCACTTAAATAAGTGTAAGCAGAAAAAAGGAATAGCTTACTAAAACAACTAAAGGAGTGAAATATATGCGGGGAAGACTTGCAAAAGAAGAACTTAAAACAAGTTCTTTAAATGTTATGGAGCACCAAGATGTAAAGAAGGCTATTGAGTATTTAGATGAAAAAGGAATTTGTGTTAATGAAGATTTTAATACGAAGGTCTTTGATGTTGAATACTTTGATGAAAATTCCGAAACTCAGGTAGCAACTATTGAACAAACGCAAATTTATGTCCAGCTTAGTGATGATGCAATGCTTCGAATTATTGCATCAAAGACAACTGAAAGGGAAGACATAAAGGTTGCTGCTATTTATCGCAACGAGTTAAACGGAGTTCCTCGTGTGTTTACAACTGCAGTGAAGAACGGAAAAATCGAATATGAAGTGGATAAAGAATTTGATGAAAATACGTTTAAATTACCGCAAAATAAACGTGATGTTGAGCCCCAAGCTGCATATCTTGATTGTGTATGGGGCGGTTCTTGTTGTACGTTAAAAGGTAAAAAATATAATTGGTGCGGGGCGGGCTGCGGCTCAGGCACTCCAATAAATTCATTGGATACCTGTTGCAAATGGCACGATGATTGCTATACTACTAATCCTAGTTATCCTGCACGTTGTGTATGTGATAAAGTATTAATTAGATGTGCCGAAGGAACAAATGTGGATGGAGCTGATATTTTAATTGCAGCTTTCTACGCCAAAATGTTAGCTATGAATTGTTCTTCACTATGATTGGAATTAATAAATTATCCAAATACAAAAACTTGTCTTCTTTTGAGGACGGTTTTTTTATGTTTAAAAGAAAAAGTTGTAGTATAATTTTGTAATGGAGGAGATTTTATGGATAAGTCGTTTAAAAATAATAGAAAAGGTGGTAAACCAATTTACCTAGCTCTTATTTTACTTATTGCTACAATTGTATTTTTATTTCTCCCAAGAGCTGTTAAAGGAACAAATTTGTGGGTTGATGTCGCATTTTATACAATTACAGATATTGGTTTTTTAGTGGCTTTGATTTTGGGAATAAAAACAAAAAATAAGCCCATTGTATTGTTTAGTGTGTTGTTGAACGGCGCGCTCTTTATCGGTGTAACGATTTTCATTTATCTTTTGCTAGTTGTAATTGGTATTGCAGGACCAAATTAATGAATAAAATATCGTGATCCTTTTTTATTCATTTATTTTTTTATGTACTTTAACTCGCTTTCTATTTACCTTCTCCAAACTATACACTAAATTCTGTTAACGGGGTATCGGAAACGATTCGAGGAATTAGGGGACACATATGAAAAATCCCCATTTATACCCCGTCTTATTCCTCCATTTCCTTTAACCTACGATAAAACTGTAAAAGGGTATCACTAGCAAAACTATGGTTTTGTTGGTAAGGTCCCAAATAGGATAAATCCATCTAATTCCTTATTATTTGAACAATACCTTAGCGTGTTTTATGTCTTTTTGATAGTGCCCTTCTTGATTATTTTTTATTCCGATGCCTTATCATATAGTGTACCGTCTGTATCTCTAATTTCGACCTCCGGCATTACTCGATCTAACCCAATAATAATCATTGGATTTTTTTCCTCCGATTTATTATAAAAAGTTCTTATATAAATGACCGTTTTTCCACTTATTTCCTTTATATTTAACACTTCTATATTATCTCCTGCCTTGTCTTTTCCTAAAGAAAGGATAACAGCTTTACTCCCCTCATTGATGTCGAAAATTTTATACCCGCTAATAGTTGTATCGCTTTGCACTTTGTTTAAGTATCTACTAATCTCATCTATTGCACCTTTATGTTTTTTACTTATAATCCAATAATCGGTTTTGTTTAAAGCAGAGAATGCAAAGGAGCCAGCAACAAATAAAACAATAATTGTAAAGATTGACTTTCTCAATAAAGATTTCTTACCAAATATCACTAGCAGAATAGAAATCGTTAATATCCCTACACTTAGTACCCCAAATGGCATTCCTCTGAATCCACCAATGACCAAACTTCCAGCTAGTACTACTGTTCCAATTACAGCCACGATTGATATTCTTTTTCTATAATCTATTTCTTTGGAGAAAAAGAAGGTTAGAGCATAAAATCCAATTCCAATTAATAACCCTGCAAAATACATGACCGTAAACAAGTGCATAACTAATTCCTCCCCTAATTACACCAAAGATGCTAATCAAAAATACATTTAACAAGTGAATGTCCAGTATATCAAATTTATTCCATTTTTACCAAACCTAGAGACTTGGTGAAATATTTAAAATTTCATTTTTTCTTTGGTTTCAAAAATAATCCAAAGCATCACTTTTAATAATAAGAAGAACAAAAAAAGCCAAATGTTCTTCAATAATAAAAATCAAAGGAGTGTTTTCTTTATGGATTTAGCGATTAAAAATATCAAACTAATCAAGCCAAATGCTTTAAATAGCAAAATTTCCATGCTTGAAACAAAAAAATTATTTCAAGATGTTAAGGAGTTTTTAAAAAAAGAGCTTAATAAAGACCTTGTTAATTTCGAACATCAAGGAATTAGCTTTGATGTTAATCTGGAAAGTAATGAGAAAGTTGAGATTCATGTTTTAGAAGATTCCAGGTCTTTGGTCAGCTTAATTTTCGGATTAATTTCACGACCAGACGGAAAGACTCTAGAAACGGCTAGACTTAGTGTAGTTGTTGAAGATAGTAAAACAACTATTTTAGACATTAATTATGAACAGGCAACTAAAAAATTCGTTGTAGGAACCGAATTTGTCGAAGATACTATTGAGAATACATGGAAAACAATCAAGGAAAAAAATCGTTCTGGACTTATTGAAGATCTTGAAACAGATCCAATTAAAGCACAAGATTTTGGAGATACTTGTTTACCAGGAGGATACCAATATTGCGGTCAGCAATGCGGAACAAATGGTTCAGCAGGCGGTGGTGGACCTATATATAATAAAGTAGATGGATGTTGCTATATTCATGACGAATGTTATAAAAAACACAAGACAAACCGTTGTAGCAATTGTGACCAAGCACTAGTAGATTGTGTGAATACTTGGAACAACTATAAGGAAGGACCTGTTGCTGCGACTTCTATCAGTTCTTTCTTCATTGCAAAATGCGGTTTCATTATCGTTTAATGTTTCAACATCGAAACAAAATCTAGACATATACGTGCTATGATGTAGACTGTAGACAAACTTGATAAAAATCGAGTTGATTTACAGTCTTTTTTTCTCTTCCCCCATTCAAATAATATGAGGATTTACAAAATTGCACAGGCTTTATCATTATTTCCTTCAATCTCTGATTCGGCTTTGCAGTTTATCAAAAAACATTCCTAAAACGATTACCAAATCTTTTTACAAGAATGATTGATCTTAGTAAGCCACAACCATATTCAAATAATGCTGAAGTTATTATTGATCCCTCCTATGCGGGCGGAATTTCTTATTTGCCAAGGGACCATATAGTTTATGATATTTATATCCGTGCTACACCGAATGCTAAACAAGGACTCTATAGGGTAAATGTAGCTTTAAACATAAATAGACCTACAGATCGATTGCTTTCAGAAAAACAAAAATATACGTTTTAAATTAAATAATCTTAGACGAAATAGGGGTTGCCCAAAAATGGACAACCTCTTTTGCTAATTTTAATAATTCCTCTAGGTCTCTTAAATGATATTTGCAAGCTATAACTAAACCTTTCGCATAGTATTTTGTATCATTAAAAGCTCCAAATTCAGCTGTAACTTCATTCCTTCCAATTACTTTTTTCGTTTTTTCAATACAATTTTCTAATTGCTGAATATAATCCTTCATTCATATCCGAAGGGTAAAAACAAGTCGTATGAACATATTAATTTTGAAATCATTGATGATAACACGGTTGTTGTAGAAATTGCAGATGATGCTTTATTTGTGGATAAACGTGTTTTTTATAGGGAAGTATTATTTATCTCGGAGTATACAAATGGAAAAATAAGTGATGACCAATTAGATTGGTATAATCATAATGAATTTAAACCTAAAATTAGTAATTATATAGATAGCTCATTGGATGTAGCTGTTGAAAAAAGTATTCAAGAAATGATTTCTTAAAGTAACTGAGGAGCTATTGTGATAGCAGTCCTATTTTTATTGAAGTAAAGGGGAAGTTTAGTGGAAAAAGGAATAATTTTAAACAATAAGCCTGTATCTATGATTACTTGGTAATCTAAGATACAGGTTGTGTATTTCAGTTATAATTGTATGGATGCTCTCTTTACGAATATTTATAAAAATCAATTAAAGATTAAACGCCGATTAGAAGAGAATCTTTGTTAAAATAAATATTTTCTTAAAATTGAACCTATTATGTTTTGATAATCGTCTAATAGCAGAATTTGAAGTTGGTTGAAAGGGAGGGTAGTAGAATGGACAAATCAGAAAAAGATTACGTATTAGAAAAAATAATGATTGAATACGGTAATGAATTGGTACGATTGGCATTTTCTTATGTGAAAGATGCCGAGATAGCTAAGGATCTGGTTCAAAATACGTTTATTAAATGTTACAAAAACCTTGATTCGTTTCGTTATGACGCACAAATCAAAACATGGCTCTATCGTATCACCATTAACGAATGTAAAGATTATTTAAAAAGTTGGAATTACAAAATGGTTCAAGTAAAAAGTTTTATAAATGAAACAGCCAAGTCAGTATTACCATCAGTAGAAAAATCAGTTATTGATCAATACAATAACGAACAAATGAAAGAGACGATCATTTCTCTTCCCAAAAAGTATCGAGAAGTAGTTTATCTATATTACCATGATTCTTTAAAAACAGATGAAATTTCTAAAGTTTTAAATATTCCAGTTAATACAGTGAAAACTAGATTAAGAAGAGCAAAACAAAGATTAGAGTCGATGTTAAAGGAGGCTGAACTTAATGAAAGATAGAAGTTCGAAAGATATATTTAACCATATGTCTAATCAAGAACTAACATTTACGAAGGAAGACCGTGATAAAGTGTTTGAACAACTTCATAAAATGGAAAAGAATAATATCCAAAAGAAATCTCTAGTATCTATTTCAAAAAAATTGGCTCCACTTACTGCTGCTTTGTTTGCGGTAGGCTTATGTCTATTTTTGTTTATTCCAACGATTCTTCAAGGAAACGTTAATAACGAAAATAACGGAACTGATTCGAATGGAGTAGTATCTCAAGAAGACGAGTATTTTACCACTCTATTTATGGTAAAAGATGAGAGTGATAGAATACCTATTAACCTTTTACTTACTTATAATAAAGATAAAAAGATGATGAAAGTTGTATCGATCCCTCGTGATACTTATGCTCCGATATTGGATAAGAATGATGGAACTACTCCATATGATAAATTATCACATGCTTATGTTAACGGTTCGGGAGGAGCTGAAGATGTAAGAACAACAGTTTCTAACCTATTTGATTTACCAATTGATTATTATGCTGTTATGGATTTAGAAACCCTTTCAACGATGATTGATGCAGTGAATGGGATAGAATACGACTTGCAAGAAGATATTCGAATAAGAGCTATATCTCAAGTGGCATTTGAATTCAAAAAGGGGACGCATCGTTTAAATGGAGAAGAGGTTGTGGCATTAATGATGGATGCTACTGTGGGAAAAAGCTTGGATGAAGAAGACCAATTATACCTTATTAATGCAGTTATAAATCAAACAATAAACGTAATACCACAAACACAATTAAAAGAATTTACTACTAAAATAGAAAGTAATATTCCAATTAAACAATTGTTTGAGGATAAAATGGAACTTCCATCGATACAATCGGTATCATTAATCGATGGAATGATAAATACAATGATAGATGAGTCATACTATATTAAATTTGAAAAAGATTTTTTAGATTCAGTTTCAGAAGAGTTAACCACATTTAACTAATGAAAACTTTTGGAATAATTTTGCTAATCATGATAACCTTATTTTGGTTGGCGAATATTTAAGTAACGAGGGCGAATGCTGAACAAGGGAATTCACCTGTCTTTGTTGAAGTAAAGGGTTAATTCAATAATATGATGGAATTTTACGGCAATAAAAATTGTTTAGGGGGATGTTATGATTTTTATTTTTATGTATCTAACACCAATTATTGCAATAATATTTTTTGCAAATTGCGTATCAATTGCTAAGAAGTTGAAGAATGGTCAGGATGTTCAAAATCAAACTGTTTTTGGTTCAATTATGTTTGGATTTATAATTCTTTCGATAGTTTGGTCTGTACTTTTATCAAGTTAATTTTTTTACTATAGGGGGCTTTAGCTAAATAGATCGGATGTGTGAATATGAATACAAGTAATATTGATTTTAGTTACTTTACCAGGCAAGTTGTTACAGAAGTAAATACAGAGGATAATCTTCCACTTGGAATCAGTTTTAACAATGGTGGATTGATAGTCGAAAGTCCTTGGAGATTACGAAAAGAGAAAGAAATTATGATTGGTACCTCAGATTGTTTTAACGCACCTGATAAATACTCTAATAAAGCCATTAAGCAGATTTTGATGGGTAAGAAAATTTTAGGAATCGATTTCTATGAGGACTTTTCTTTATTGGTAATTAATTTTGAAGATAATTTGTCTTTTGATATTTTTCACGATAGCAATTATTTTGAGGGTTGGCAGTTAAGTGGAGATAACGGATTCGACCTAATCTCTTTTCTTATTATTCAACAAACCGGGGTGATAGCCAAACATGGCTGTCGCTTCTTCACTATTAAGCAGGTTTTTTGACGAAAAATTATTTCATTGAGGAAGAGAGGAATCTCTCAGTATAGAAAAAGGTTTGGTTTGAATACGATAGAACCAAGTCTTTTAATATTTGTCAGCAAAATAAAAAATATAAAATTTCTTGTAACGAAAGTCGTTTTAAATCTATATATAAGTATCCCAGTTAAATATTTTGTGAGAGGAGGGGGGATGCAAGTTAAGCAGAATAAACAAATTATTAAGTTATTGGAACAGCATATAGAAAAACATAATGAAGTACCGAAATAAGAAATGGTATTTTGCTAAAGGGGGTGATTGTTCAACAGGACAGTCACTTCA
>DUSF01000015.1 GCA_012842745.1 Bacillus sp. (in: firmicutes)
AAACTATAATCGTTCCAATTGCAAGTTTCGATTCCCCTGGCTTATGAAACGCCTGAAAAATCATTTCTCTCTTGAACACTGTAAATACCAATATGAAAACGTATAAGAATAAAAATAACCAAAACAGTGAAAAGTGATAAGTAATTCTTAAAAATGGGGTAACAGCATAAAAACCCATTGAACTTGTTATAAAATAATTAACAAGCGAGTTATACCAATATTCTTCCGGAATCTTTTCATATAAATATCGTGCTAACAATGTCAAAAAAGTTGCTAAACATACGTTAAGCATAAATATTTTTAACGACCATGTAGGAATCGCACTCATTATTGGAATAAGAATAACACTTAATCCCATCAAGCCCGATGCAGGTCCATATGAGAATTTTTCCTTTTTAGAAGCCAAATACTCCACCTAATTTCTCTACACCTTTATAAAATGCATTAACTCCAATCTCAAAAGCGGCATTGACTGCTTTTTTAACACGATTTTTAATTCTTATTCCTCTTCTTGTACCGTTAATTAAATAGTTACTGCCTAAGCCAACCAATAAACCAGCAACCGCCCCAGCTATTGTTCCGGCTACTGGTACTACTGATCCCGCAGCTGCACCAATCGCCATACTTGTAGCAACACTACCTAATGCTGTCGTCCCAACACCAATGGCTAACTCAACAGATAGATCAGCCGCAAATTCAGTAGATTTATAACCATAATCCCTATGTTTCCCCACTTTACTATAGTCGAACAGGGAGTTAGCTGATGACAAAATAACATTAAGCGGACCACCCAATTTTGCAATATTGCTACCAGACCAAAACCCTTTATTAAATGCCGTACCATCCATCAAACCCTTTTTTGTAAAAATCTTTTTTGTAAAAGGATTCCAAGCATCATTTACAGCTGTTATCATTGATTTTGCCCAGTATTTAACCGGATTCATGCCTTTGGGTCTAAAATTTTTACTATTGAAATAGGTATTAAATGTTTTTTCCCGAATTTGCTTAGTCTGGACTCCTAATGATTTCGTTTCTCCATCGTAATACCTTTTATAGTCTTGGTAAATGTTGTTCAATAGCTTATTTGAATATTTATTTTTTTCAATGGTTACAGCATATCCTGACTTTCCATTAGGCATCGGCTTTGCATCAAAGCCAGCTATCTTAGCAAGGACGGGGCCAGCAACATCTTTATTCAAAAAACTAAATAAATAGTTTTGGGCATCTACAATAACACCTTTAACATGACCAAATATACCCCTACTATCATCTCGAGTTTGAAAAAGGATTTTACCGAGCGAAGTCGTTGTTTCCTCTCCAAATTGCGCCTTCGGAATTTTGCTACTACCATTTTCCTCAAGCCTGCCATTTCCTTCCGCAGGGATATATTCAGCAAACCATTTATCCGTTGGAATTTGGATGCCATTTGGTAACTGACTGTTTTTTCCTGCTTGTCCGTTTCCATTCACTATCTGATTACCGTTTCCCACCTGACCACCAATGGGTACTTGTCCGCTGTTTCCTTCCGAGCCGTTCCCATTCAGTAACTGACCGTTATTTCCTGATTGGCCGCCATTAGGTGT
>DUSF01000016.1 GCA_012842745.1 Bacillus sp. (in: firmicutes)
AAGAATTGGTTTCTGACTTTGACGCTGTCGTGATTGAGGACTTGAACATGAAAGGAATGTCTCAAGCCTTTCACTTTGGAAAAAGCGTTCACGACAATAGTTGGGGCATGTTCACGCTCTTTTTAGCGTACAAGCTGAAAGAACAAGGAAAACAACTTGTGAAAATTGATAAGTGGTTCCCTTCCACAAAGAAATGTTCTTGTTGTGGTGCAGAAAAACCTATAAAACTATCTGAACGCACCTACCATTGTTCATGCGGTTATTCAGCAGATCGTGACTATAATTCCGCAATCAATATCAAAAATGAAGGCATTCGCCTATTGGCTTTAGCATAGAAACAAAACTCTTGGAACAAGAGGGTTAGCTCGGTCAATTTTCGTTAGCTAGTAAAAGTAACGATAAGTCGAGAAGCCCCCACTTCAATTAGACCGTAAGGTCAATAAGTGGTGGGAGTAGTTCACATTCAGATATACTGGGAATATATTGGTTGAGGTAGTGATAATCATAAAGCAGTTGAACAAATTCAGGAGGACAGCAGATGGAAATTCAAGATGTAATAGAGGAAATAAAATATATAGATAAGAAGAGAAATATGACAAAAAATCCAAACGATAATGGCAGCAATTTTTCCGAGAAGGATAAGTCATATGCCAAAGTTTAGTGTAGAACGTTTATTAATAAGGCTAGTGCGTCAGTTTCACTCCAAACAGTTTGAATATTCAAATATCATGTACTTATTTGGTTATTTATTCTGCGTTGTATCCGCCTCCACAATTGGTCGAACAGCAGCAGACACTTTGTTTCTCAGTACATATGACGCATCTATGCTCTCTTATATGTATCTTCCGCAAGCAGGAACACTACTGTTAGTAGGGATAATATACCAGCGTCTATGTGGGCGATTTCGTACAGACCAATTGGTCATAGGTGTTATTGTAATGGCGGCATTTTTAGCAATCTGCTCACGAATCATGATTGGTATGGGAACTAGTGGGATATTACCCGTTATTTATATTGGATATGATGTATTAAATTTTTTAATGATTGTGAGCTTCTGGCAATTTGCTACTATTACAATGGATCAACGAAAGGCAAAACGTACGATTGGCTTGGTGGGGAGTGGTGGAATTGTAGGAGGAATACTTAGTGGGTTCGGTCTAAAACTTATCGTGCAGCCGCTAGGTACGGAAAATTTAATTTATGTTTATGCGGGATTCCAATTGTTAAGCCTTCTATTCGTAATATTAGTTATAAAGGGTATCGAAAACCGCAACAAAGTTTTTAGTGAAAAGACTAATTCAAAGAAGCTTTCAAAGAGGATGGAACAGGGCATTGAAAAGCACCAGGGATTATTCCAGTCGGTTCCTCACTTAAGATATGTAGCAGTAGTAGTAGGAACAATTGTTATTTCACTAACTTTTATCGATTATCAGTTTAAGATTATTTTACGAGAAAGCTTACAAAATGAGGCGTTAGCAGGTTTTATGGGAAGCTTCTACGGTTTTGCTGGATTGTTGGCACTCCTTGTACAATTTTTTTTGTCAGGAAAATTAATTGCGAGATTTGGAGTGACGACGGCCATTCTTGTGTTCCCTTTTGTGTTATTAACGGGGAGCCTTATGTTGTTAATGATGCCTATTCTCGCTTTTGCCACATTGGTGAAAGGCAGTGACAAGGTGTTGGGAGACACGGTATATAGCTCTGTGACGCAGTTGATTATGTTTCCTATTCCCCCTGAATGGCGGGGACGAGCGAAAGGATTTCTTGATGGAATTGTTCGGAATGGTGCTAAGGCTGTAGCAGCTATCAGTTTGATTGTCTTATCAGGGAGAGTAGCTGTAGAACAATTTAGTTATATCATCGTCGGTTTGCTTCTCTTTTGTATTTTTGCGGCTATCAAAATCAAGAAAGCATATCTTTCGCTGTTGCTATCAACACTCCAATCAAAGCCTATTCAAGATGAGCATATAGATTTGATGGACCCCGCTAGTACTCAAGTAATGGTTGAAGCTCTACTTGGCAATGACAGGCAGCAAGCGCTGTACGCTTTTCAATTCTTGAATAGCATTCAAGGATTCGATATGGGGCCTTATTTAGAAGAACTGTTGCAACATCCCTCTGAAGAAATTCGAATCGCTGTATTGCAGTATATTCAATCGGAAATTCCCGAAAAGGCTGAGTTTATGCTTGAACCTTTTTTGGAATCACCGAACATTCGCATTCGCTCCAATGCTATATTGGCAATGGCAGCCTACGCAAAGGAAGTAAATTTCGAACGTATGATTTCTTTATTGAAGGAAGAAAATGTTGAAATTCGTTCAATCGCTATTGCGGGATTAATTAAATATTATGGTATTGATGGTATGTTCCATGCCGTTGGAGCATTAAAGGAAATGCTTAGCAGTAGTTGTGAGGAAGAAAGAATGGCGATGGCTAGTTTGTTCGGCCTAATGGGGATTCAAAGTTTTTATAAACCATTAATCCCAATGTTGACTGATTCTTCAGAGCGAGTGCGAATAGGTGCATTGAAATCGGCAGGTATGCTATGTATTCCTGAACTCATCCCTTATATTGTTCCACTTGTGAAGGCGAGCACGACTAGAAAGCAAGCAATCGAGGCAATGGCTTCTTATGAAGATAAGGTCATCCTTCCGTTGCTTAAGCCTTATTTATGCGCTGATCAAGAGCATTTTCATTTACCTCATGTATTTGAGGCTTTAGGGACACAAGCCGCATTCAATGCATTGCTAGAAAACTATGAGCAATTGACTGTTGATATGCGAGAGAAGGTTCTGGAATCCGCCGTTCGAATGAAGAGCGATTCTTGTATAATTGATTTTTCTTACGGTGAACGATTAATCATGCAGGAGCTTGAATTATATTGGATGTGGACGGAGCGCGGTGAACTTCTCCCTACTACTGAAAAATTCGCATTGATTTTAGAGGCAATAAAGGAAATGAGAATTCGTCAAGTGAGGAGAATATTTCAGTTGCTTTCTTTAATCCATGATACAAAAACAATAAATGCTGTTTATGTAAATTGGTCAACTGGCGATGCCCAGCAGCAATCGAATGCCGCTGAAGTTATTGATCAATTGTTAGGTGGAAAGCTGCGAACAGAGATTACAAAAATCATCGCACAGAATAGTTCATTTCAAGGAGGAACACAAAACCCAGCACTTTTAGAGGAAAATCTCGCCTGGCTGTATCAACAAGGAGATTCGTGGATGAGAAGATTGATAGAGCATGTAAGATTGCATGATTCAGTGCAAAGTTCAAAGGACGAATATATAGAACGTGTTCGTTTGTTGAAGAATGTTTCGTTATTTGCTGAATTATCAGGCAGGGATTTATTCAAAATTGCCCAGCATTTAAAGCTTGTACATATAAAGAAAAAAACGATTATTATTAAAGAAATGGATAGCGGCGACTCACTTTATCTGATAAAACAAGGAACAACTGGAATTTACAAAAATTCAACGAAAGTCGCTGAATTAAGCGAGAATGAATGTTTTGGTGAAATGGCTGTTCTTACAGATGGTCCGAGGTCGGCAACGATTATTGCCGAGGAGGATACCGAATTGTATCAACTAACGTCGCATGCATTCTATGATATGTTATTTGAAAGAACTGAGATTGCATTAGAATTGATGAGGCTATTATCTCGTCGTCTTCGTTCTGTGAATGCAAGAATAGCTATAGCTGACAAGGCTGTCATTACAGAACAAGAAGTTGCAATTGCGGCTGTCTTAGAAGATAACGTTATGAAAGAGCTTGAAACCCTATCTGAGCAAGGAAAAAATGAAAAAATGATCCGGCGGATTCTAATGCTCCAGAGAATTAGTTTATTTGCTCATTGTTCACAGAAGGACTTTCTACATTTGGCACATATGGTGAAGGAGAATGTATATGAAGCAGGTGAGCAAGTTTGTCGAATAGGAGAAGACGGCGATGCTATGTTTTGTATTATTGAGGGTCAGATTTTAGTCCATAAGGGGGGAGAAACACTGACGTCCCTTGGGATGGGGGAGAGCTTTGGAGAGATGGCTATTATTGATGGAGAACCAAGATCGGCCGACTGTACTGCAACTAGTCGAACGATAGTAATGGAACTTACGAGAGAACAAGTATTTACCTTTTGTTTTCAAAGAATCGAAGTTCTCAAAGGGATTATTCGAGTTCTCGCTGAACGGTTCCAAGGAACGCAAGATCGCATGTGAATGTTTATTAATTATGTATTGTTCAAAATTCTTATTATCGAGATAGACATGATAAACTAAACTATTATAATAGTAATATACAGTAATCTACATATTTTCCACGATTTTTAGTCAACGTCTACTAAACGATGGGACAAGATACGTGTCGGGCGCGTCCCAGAAAGAGAGGGAAGGATATGAGACTATTAAAAGGTTTAGGAATCGCAACAGTTTTGTTTGTTGGTGCACAGCATGTGGGTGCGGAAGAAATCCGCCTTCAAACGAATACAGTTTTAAATGAAAATGGCTTAAGTTATGTTCCTACGAAAATAGTAACAAACCAATTAAATGCGCCAGTTTCTTGGAATAATCAGGACAAAACTTTGGATATAACGAAAGATTATACGAAAATCTCTTTTAAATTAGGGGAGTCAAGTGCAAAGGTTAATGAAGAAATTGTAAACAGTGCTCCTATCGTTGTAAAAGACGGTGTTTCCTATCTTCCGCTTCGCTTTATTGCCGAAACTTTAAATATGAAGGTAGATTGGAATGCGGACGTAATTACTTTAACGAGTTACTATCAATATATCGTTAAACAAGGGGATTATCTTTATAAAATATCGCAAAAATATGGTTTATCAGTAGAAGAAATTCAAAAGATTAATAATTTGAAAGATGACAAAATTCAAGTTGGACAAGTTTTATATTTAAGACCTAGTTTGGCTACTTCAGCGTCATCTAACCAAGTGTATCCACAGAATGATGCCAATGTTATTTTTAAAGAAACGCTTGATGCCGTTTCAAGTGAAAACATAGTCTTGAATGATAGTAATAATGATTCGAACGCTAAAGTTAATCAAGATTTCATAACTAAAACAAATTTTGAATATACATCCTATATCGTCCAAAAAGGTGATTACCTCTCAAAAATAAGTTCTGAAAATAAAATCTCTTTAAAGGATTTACTGGCCATAAATAATTTAACAGAATCAACAATTATACGAATTGGGGATGAACTGCTTTTGCCAAAAAGAATAGTACCTCTTTCATCTAAAGTAAGCAATCAAAATGGAGAGTATTTAGATTGGTGGACAGAAGCGCAATATTTATTCCCGATTGGTGAGATTGCAACTGTAACAGACTTTGAAACCGGTATTTCCTTCCTAATCCGCCGTAGCTATGGCACAAATCATGCGGATTGTGAGCCGTTGACAGCAGAAGATACGGCAGCTGCGAAAGAGTTGTGGGGTGATTTTAGCTGGAACACTAGAGCTGTTCTAGTTGAAGTTGAAGGCCGAACAATAGCAGCCTCAATGAGTTTTATGCCACACGATATCCAATCGATTTTAGATAATGATTTTGAAGGTCATTTTGATCTACATTTTCGAAATAGTACGCGCCATAAAGATGGAAAAATTGATAACTACCATCAGGAGAAAATAAAAGTGGCAGCTGGGGTTCAATAGATTATCGCCAAGTGCAACATGCACTTGGCGATTAATTTTGTCTAATATTAATTCACCTGTCTTTGCCATATCAAAAACAATGCCAGCCCCTAGGACTTAATAATGATTTCCCTTCCTTCTTTGCGCATTTTCATATATTCAGCTGTTGCGGTAAAAAGTACGTCAGAGGAGGAATTCAATGCAGTTTCACAGGAATCCTGTAAAACACCGATGATAAATCCTACAGCAACGACTTGCATGGCAATATCATTTGGAATGCCGAATAAGCTACACGCTAGTGGAATGAGTAAGAGCGACCCACCGGCAACTCCTGAAGCGCCTGCAGCGGATATGGCGGATAGGACGCTAAGAATAAGCGCAGTTGCAATATCCACTTTAATACCGAGAGTGTGAACGGCTGCAAGGGTTAAGACAGAGATTGTCACAGCAGCACCAGCCATATTGATGGTCGCGCCTAATGGGATTGATACTGAATACGTATCCTTGTCCAATTTGAGTCTTTCACATAAGCTCATATTGACTGGAATGTTTGCAGCAGAGCTGCGCGTAAAGAATGCTGTAATACCACTTTCCCGTAAGCATTTTAAGACAAGTGGATATGGATTTTTACGAATATTAATAAATACGATGATTGGATTCATAACGAGTGCAACAAAAAGCATGCAGCCGATTAGTACCATCAGTAATTTTCCATAAGCAAGCAAGGCTGAAAGCCCACTAGTTACAATAGCATCAAAGACAAGTCCCATAATTCCAATCGGTGCTAAATTAATAACCCATTTCACTACTTGAGAGATTGCATCGGAAAAATTAGCAAGCATATTTTTTGTAGAATCAGATGCATTTTTCAAGGCAATACCAAGAACGACGGCCCAAGTTAATATGCCGATATAATTGGCATGTAATAATGCATCAATTGGATTGGCAACAATGTTAAATAGCAATGTTTTTAGTACTTCTATAATACCTTCAGGAGGAGTAAGGTCTTCGGCACTTGTTCCAAGCGATAAACTAACCGGAAAAAGAAAGCTTGCCACGACAGCTACAAATCCTGCTAGGAATGTACCTATACCATATAGGGTGATAATAGATTTCATATTTGTTGGATGCCCACTTTTATGTTGGGAGATAGCGGACATTACCAAGAACAACACTAATATCGGCGCAACCGCTTTCAAAGCACCTACAAATAAAGAACCGAAAATCGCAATCCACTTTCCAGCATTAGGAATTGTTAAAGCTAAAATAATACCAAGTATAATACCAATAAGTATTCGCTTTACTAAACTAATTTTGTTCCATTTTAGAATTAAATTTTTCACACATTTCCCCCCTGCACAGTTGCTGTGTATTATAGATGTAGCTATATACATATAATATATTGCAATAATTAGTCTACCATGAATTTCGTCGATTGTGAATTATTTTAAAATAGGAATTAAGAGCAGGGAAATAAAAAAAATCGACAAATGCTAAGACTTGTCGATTTAAACTACACTATTCTTAATAGCGTTACTATCACTTGCATCCGGATCAAAAACAGCTGCGGTTGGGAAAGCAATAGGGGACAGGTCTCCGTTTTGTTCTCCGAACGCCTGATTTCGTTTGTAAGTTACTAATTGGTCAATCAATTGAAAAGGGCCCATATTAGCGTTAGCACCATTATCCATTGAATTAATTTTAAACCCTAGGACATTTACGACCATCGGTGAGAGAAAAACCATGTAATCACTCCCGTTTTTATATTATGTGTTAAAAGAAACTTGACTTAATTGTTGGTTTGTCAAGCAAATCTGCATCCGATACCCAGGAGAGGGATAGTGAATAAGTGCATAAATCCCCATTCATTTCGCCAATTCCTTGGTTTCGCTTATATGAAACAAATTGATCCAAATGTTGACTTGGCCCAAGATTTGTGACTGCGCCATGGTCAATTGAGTTGATTTTAATTCCAAGAATATTGAGGGCAACCGGTGCAAACATTGATTTCACTCCTTAAAGGGGAGGTAAATTAGTTGTTTCAAAAGCAGCATTAGAATCAAGCTGATCTCTGTCATCGACAAAGCTTCTCGTCCCAAAGAAATTGCTACCGTCACCCATATTTTGCCCAAGTCCCATGTTTTTCTTATCCGAATTATGCCATTCAGCTAACAGGTTTTGGCCAACGTTAATAGCTGATGCATTTTCAAATGAATTCACTTTAATAATATTAATATTTATGTTGATGTATGGCACTGGTCCAACCAATATTGCACCCCTCCTAAGATACATTAATTGCTTTTAATTGTAATGAAATCCACAGCTTCATCATCTATTGTAAAAGAGATTGATTCAACTCTAACTGCCCCATCTGCATGCTGCTGCCCAAAACCTTGATTTTTCTTGGCATTCGCATTTCGATTCTGTTTAATCGTGGAACTAAAGGACACTGCTCCTAAGTGGTCAACGTTATTGAGTTTAATATCTTTGATGTTTATATTGGTTGGTAAAAAGAACATAGATTTTCTCCTTCCTTCCCCATTTCGTAACCCAATGTTAATAGATATGCTTCTAAAGGAAAAATTATGTGTCTACCCATCACTCATATCGTTTAAGCCCCATTTTTGGATTTTCAATGCTTTTTTTAAAAGTGAATGAATAAATATAAAATAGGATGGCAATACATCACCTTGAAATTTCGTTTGTCATGGGGTACATAGCCGGGAGGTTCAACTATGGACATGAATAAGATCTTACAGTGGCTAGAACTAGCGAAGAAGTATCAAACAAGCAATTTTTGGAGTGACATTTTCGACCAGTCCCCTTTTGACGAATTCATGAAAAATAATAACTTTGGGGAGGCTGGTGAGTCTCCGCCCAATTTTAAACAAAATGAAAAATTTCCACCTACAGATATCTACGTAACCGATGAGGAAGTTCTATTGGTAGCTGACTTGGCTGGATATTTGAAGGAAGAAATTCAAATTTCTGTATCAGGGACAAAATTATTAATAAAAGGCTGCAACAATCGGATGATTCCAGGAGAACTAGTACAGCAGGAAAGATACCACGGGGCTTTTGAACGGATTATCCAACTTCCAGAACCAACGTATCCAAATCAAATTAGGGCAAAATTTACGAATGGGTTACTTTTGGTGTCATATAAACGGCAATTTAAAAATGAAGAGCATGTACCGATTGAGTAAGAGGCCAATTGACGATTTAATGACGAGGAATAAGGGGATTTGCTATGCTTTTTAAAAATAGCTCAAAGGAAAAAACGGTAGTCAACACGGATGATTTAGAAAAACAAATTTTGCGAATAAATGCCCTTGAGGTTCATATAAAAAAATTATTGGAATTTGAAAAACAGTTTCGGCTTTCAATGTATAAAAGTGGCAGTAATGAAGGGGAAACGGTGGGAAAGGAAGAGTTACGAACAATTATAGACCGCCTTCTTTCTGAGAAATTAGCCGCTTTTGTCGAAAAAGAAGAAAAGATGTATGAAAGAATAAGAACATTGGAAAATCAAATTTCGGCCATGATGGAGTGTAGTGAGGGTAAACACGTCAAGTTTTGCACGGAGGTTAATGCGAGGATTAGTGCTTTGGAGAATCATTTCGTATTGGTTAATGAAGTACAAGCAGTGCTTGTCAAACGAGTAGATGAGCTTATGGAAAAATGTAATGAATTAATGAATGAAAAGGAAACTGATTTTAAGTGCCTATATATAGATAAGCTTTATTTGGACAAATATGAGCAGAACAATAATTTTGCTCAACTTGGCATCAAAACATTGAGTGGAGCACTTAACATTGGCGCTACATATGGAAAGGTTGACATTCCAAGGGAAGTAAGTGAGGAGGAAAAAGATGAAATGACCGAATTGAAAGCGGAAAAGGAAAAAATGAAAAACGATACAGCCAATACGAATCCGGATTCAATGGGTGAAGACGATGAGTTTCCATACACAGATATCATTATCGAGGAAGACTAGTAGTCTGGAGATTGATAGCCGTAATTGCATAAAACGTGGCACATCAAATTTCATAAAAAAGTTGGCAAGGGTTATTATTAAATAAATAGCATACTCTTTAAAAACTGGAGGATGAGTTTCTATGAAATATAACTTTGATGAAATTGTCAATCGTCGCAATACATATTCGATGAAATGGGATGGCGGCGAATTTATTAAAAAAATGGGAATCACCGAAAGATATGATGGGGAAACGCTGCCGTTATTTACAGCAGACATGGATTTACCTATTCCCCAACCTGTAATCGATGCATTGCATAAAACGGTCGACCATCGTGTTTTTGGGTATTCTGTTTTTCCAGATGAGTATTATAAAGCCATTCAATCTTGGTTTAAAAAAAGACATGATTGGGATATCAAAATAGAGGAAATCGTCTATAGTCCAGGGACTGTTCATGCTTTAAATATGGCTGTAAGGGCTTTTACCAAACCAGGTGACGGGGTAATCATCCAACGCCCAGTTTATCCACCGTTTACAAGTGTTATTAAAAGCAATGGCAGAATAGTAAGGAATAATGCCTTAATCTGTGATGAAAATGGCTATTATTCCATTGATTTTGCTGATTTTGAAGCGAAAGCGAAAGAGGAAAATACGAAATTGTTTATTTTGTGCAACCCACATAATCCGACGGGCAGGATTTTTAATCAGGAGGAGCTTCAGAAATTAGCTGATATTTGTGCGCAAAACGATGTACTAATTATTGCTGACGAAATTCATGGGGATTTAATAAGATGTAATCAAACCTTTATTCCAATTACAAAAGTTACTGAGAAGACTGACCATATCATTACTTGCACAGCTATTAATAAAACCTTTAATGTTGCAGGATTACATTGTACAAATGTGATCATTCCTAACGCAAACTTGAGAAAGTTATTTATTAAAGAAATTGGCATGCAATTACCATCGCCTTTTACTATCGCTGCGTTGATTGCTGCCTATAATGAGGGAGAAGAGTGGTTGGAGCATTTGAAAGAATATATTGATGGCACAATCGAATGGGTGATGGAATTTTTAGCAGAAAGAATGCCTAAGGTCAAAGTGAGAGTCCCTGAAGGCACTTATTTGCTGTGGATGGATTTCAGCGGCTACGGAATTTCGCCGCAAGAAGTACATGACCGAATTTATAATAGGGCGAATGTTATTTTAGAAGATGGCAGTATGTTTGGTGAAGAAGGATTGCCTTATCAAAGAATTTGCCTCCCTTCTCCAAGGCCAATCATAAAAGAGGCTTTCGAAAGAATTGCTAAAGAATTTGAGGATTTAAGGTAAGATAGCATCAAAGTTGAGATACGGCTAGTGCCTGTATGTTGAGAAAATGGAGGGTACCGGTAACTAGAACAGGTTTCTAGTGCCCGAAAAAGTAAAAAAAGCAGAGCGACGGTAACTAGAACAAGCTACTAGTGCCTATATAGGAAGAAAATCCAAGGTCACGGTCACTAGCTCCCCATAAGCTTGGTTTGAAGTGCCCGGACCTTTCATCATATCCAACTTCCTTGTACCAAAAAATTAGTATAGACAAAACGTTGCCTCAAGTGTTAAAATATTCTCAAAATTACTAAACCGTTGAGCAAGAGTAGTAGGAGTAATGATTTGTACTCAGAGAGCCGCTAATTGGTGAGAAGCGGTTGCAATAATTATTCTGAATGGACTTGCGAGGGAAGCCTGAACTCTATTTGATAGTAGGCGCTTACGGAAACCTGTCCGTTATCAGTAGGATGTATATGATTGTATACAGTTTTGAGTGGACGTTTATCGTCAATTTGGGTGGTACCGCAGAAGTTAAAAGCTTTTGTCCCTTTCTTTTTGGAAGGGATAAAGGCTTTTTTTATTCAATAAAAAAGGAGATTGAAAAAACATGTCAAAAGGAAGATTTGGAATTCATGGTGGTCAGTACATTCCAGAAACACTGATGAATGCCGTGATTGAGCTTGAGGAAGCGTATAATCATTTTAAAAATGATCCAGAATTTGTTGAGGAATTCAATAGCTTACTAAATAAATATGCAGGGAGACCGTCACTGCTTTATTTTGCAGAAAAAATGACAAGGGACCTTGGCGGCGCAAAAATTTACTTAAAGCGCGAGGATTTGAATCATACAGGCTCCCATAAAATCAATAATGTACTAGGCCAAGTGCTTTTAGCAAAACGTATGGGGAAAACGCGGGTCATTGCTGAAACCGGTGCAGGCCAGCATGGTGTGGCAACGGCTACCGCGGCTGCGCTTTTAGGATTAGAATGCGAGATTTTCATGGGGAAGGAGGATACGGACCGGCAAGCACTAAATGTCTACCGGATGAAGCTTCTTGGTGCAAAAGTGCATGCTGTAACAAGCGGCACCCAGACATTGAAAGACGCTGTAAATGATACGATGCGTGAATGGACACAGCGTGTCCATGATACCCACTATGTCCTTGGGTCTGTCATGGGTCCACATCCATTTCCAACGATTGTCCGTGATTTTCAAAGTGTAATTGGTCGTGAAATTAAGGGTCAAATCCAGGAAATGGAAGGTAGACTACCTGATGCAGTCTTAGCCTGTGTTGGTGGCGGCAGCAATGCGATTGGTACTTTTTATGAATTTATTGAAGATGAAGGTGTTCGCTTAATAGGCTGTGAAGCTGCAGGTCATGGTATTGAATCAGAAAAAACAGCAGCAACGATTGCAACTGGCTCTCTTGGTATTTTTCACGGGATGAAGTCTTATTTCTGTCAAGATGAATATGGGCAAATTGCTCCTGTTCATTCTATTTCAGCGGGACTTGATTATCCGGGAATTGGACCTGAACATGCTAATCTTCATGATATCGGCAGGGCACAATATGTCCCTGTTACTGACGATGAAGCGGTCGAGGCATTTGAATACCTTTCACGAATGGAAGGAATTATACCGGCGATTGAAAGTGCCCATGCAGTTGCCTATGCGAAAAAACTAGCCCCTACGATGGGTCAGGATGAAATCATGGTTATCTGTCTATCAGGAAGAGGAGATAAGGATGTTGCTGCAATAGCACGTTACAAAGGAGAGCAAATTTATGAGTAAAATACAAATACGACAAGCATTTGCAAATGGCAAAGCATTTATACCATTTATAACTGCGGGGGATCCATCGCTGGAAATAACTGAGCAATTAGTACTGCAAATGGCGGAAGCGGGCGCTGATTTAATTGAACTTGGCATTCCATTTTCCGACCCGGTTGCTGAAGGGCCTATCATTCAAGATGCTGATGTTCGTGCTCTTGAAGCGGGTACAACAACGGACAAAATTTTTGCGATGGTGAGGCGCATCCGCGAAACATGTACGGTGCCAATCGCGTTTATGACGTATATTAATCCAATTTTCACTTATGGTACAGAGCGTTTTATGAAAAACTGCCAAGATGCTGGCGTGTGTGCTGTGATTGTGCCTGACCTCCCATTTGAGGAAAAGGAAGAAATCGAACCTTCTTGCTTGAAATATGATGTGACATTAATTTCGATGATTGCACCAACATCAAATGACCGCATTCGCATGATTGCGAAAGAAGCAGAAGGCTTCGTATATTTTGTTTCATCAATGGGCGTTACTGGTGTACGCCAAGAGATTAGCAATGATGTTGAGAAAATGATTCAACTTGTAAAAGAGATCAAAGACATTCCATGTGCAATTGGTTTTGGTATTTCGACACCAGAACAGGCTAAAAAAATGGCTGCCTTTTCTGACGGGGTTATTGTCGGAAGTGCAATCGTTAGGATTATTGCCGAATACGGTTTTGGCTGTGTACCGCATGTTGTTGAATATGTAAAGGAAATGAAGAAGGCGATTAGTTGAGATTAGAAAGCCAATAATGAGAGGAGCAGAGATTGAGATGATTAAAAACATTTTGCAAAAATTAACGGAAAGAAAAGATCTTACTGCAGAGGAAGCGTATAGCTTAATTGTCGCGATAAAAAATGATGAACTGAGCGAGGTACAAATTGCTGGTTTTCAGGTAGCCCTATTAATGAAAGGGCCAACGTTAACAGAAATTGCAGCGATTGCGAGGGCCATGCGCGATAATTGTATTCAAATTAATCCAAAAGTAAATGACGAAATGATGGATACATGTGGAACGGGCGGTGGACTTAGCACGTTTAATATTTCTACATCGGTTGCGTTTGTGGCGGCAGCTGCAGGGATTCCAGTAGCAAAGCACGGCAGTCGCTCTATTTCTAGCCTTTCAGGAAGTGCTGACGTTTTAGAAGCGTTGAATGTTGAAATTAATTTAAGTACAAGGGCAGTTGAGAAACTAATTGAAGATGTCGGAATTTCTTTCCTTTATGCACCCCTATATCATCCGGTCATGGGGAAAGTATTGCCACCTGAAAAAGATCTCGGCATTAAGACCATTTTTTATACGATTATTGGACCGCTTATCAACCCAGCCAAAGCTACAAAGCATGTGTTAGGTGTTTATCGTCCTGAACTGTTAGATACAGTATCGCAGGTTGCACTTTCATTAGGCTACAAGCGTGCCTTATTTGTTCATGGTTTGGACGGTTTAGATGAAATTTCACTACTAGGTAAAACAAGAATTAATGAACTTAATAACGGCAAGATTACGACTTACGAAATTGCTCCTGAAGACTTTGGCATGTCGCGTTGTACACTAGATGAAATTGTCACTGGTACTCCTGAAGAAAATGCAAATATGATTAGAAATGTATTCTCTGGAAAAGATAAAGGTCCACGTCGCCAAGCGGTTGTTTTAAATGCTGCGGGCGCTTTAATGATTGGTGAAAAGGTGGATTCTTTTGCAGAGGGAATTAAACTTGCTAATGAAATTATTGATAGCGGAGCTGCACAACGGAAACTAAATGACCTTATTACTGCTTCAAATGATTATAAAGTGGTGAATTGAAATGAAAATGGATAAAACAGGGGATTTAAACGATCGAAGGACTATATGTACGACCCCCCTTTGGGAAAAATACCGAACAGGCATTACACCTGTCATCCCTGATATTAAGTGTAAATCGCCTGGTGAAGGTGACTTGATGCTTGGGAGAGACCCTGTTGAATTGGCAGTACGCTTGGCAGAAGCAGGAGCACCTGTTATTTCAGTTGTAACGGAATCAGAGCATTATGGAGGCTCGTTGGATTTGTTGCGACAGATTGCCGTGGCTGTCCCTGTTCCTATTTTACGAAAGGATTTCATTAAAACACGGGAACAATTGCAGGAGAGTGCAGACTATGGAGCAAGCGGAGTTTTGCTAATTTCCTCTATTATAGAAAAAGACCAGCTTTATCGACTTATTGATGATGCGTATTTTTTAGGCTTAGAGCCTTTAGTAGAAACTCATAACGAAGAAGAAATAAAAGCGATTAAAGATGTCCCGCAGCTTACATTTTTAGGGATAAATAATCGCAATATTCTTGAGTGGGAAATGGACGATGGAACTGTGAATACAACTGAAAAGTTGGCGCAAATTATGCCACCCAACACTTTCGTTTTAAGTGAAAGTTCTATTTCTTCTTCAATGGACGTGATGCGAGCTACGTCGGCAGGGGCACATGGGGTGCTAGTTGGAACAGCAATATTGCGAGCAAAGGACCCTGTGGAAATGTACCAGCAGTTAAGCGTTCCAAGGGGGTAAAGCGTTTTTATGAAGACACGCGTGAAAATTTGCGGCCTAATGAATAATAAGGATGTCCAGTTGTGTATAAAAGCAGGCGTGGATATGCTTGGCTTTGTAGTTGATTATCCGACACCTGTTCCATGGGATTTATCAATAGATGAAGCTAGAGAACTTATTCAACATGTGCCACCATTTGTTAGCACTTGTGTTGTTACAGGGGGAACAGTCGAAAAAGTCATTGATATTGCACTTGAAACAAGACCAAATGTCGTTCAACTTCACTATAAGGAAACATTGTCTGAGGTAAAAGAAATTGCTAGTGAGCTACGCATATATGGAATAAAAACAATGAAGGCTTTACGTATTGACAGCAAAGGAAACTGTAATTTTGAAATTAATGACCCAGCTATGGCTGTGTATGAACTTTCTAAAACAGGTCTTTCCGCTATATTAGTAGATTCTTATACTGAGTCTATGCCGGGTGGGACGGGTGTAATGGTAAATCTATCGGCCTTTCGTACGATACAAAAAGAAAGTACATTACCGGTTATTTTGGCAGGTGGTCTAAATCCAACAAACATTCAATCACTCATAAATGAAGTGCACCCATTTGCTGTTGATGTTATGACAGGTGTTGAAGAAAAGCCAGGTAAGAAAGATGCTGAGAGGATTTTAGAGTTTATGAAAAGCTGCTAATTAGTTTAATAGCTAGTTAAGCTTTCGTAAAAAACGGGAATCATGCGGAGTGCATGATTCCCAAAATTTGAAGAACATATTGTTAGGTTAAACCTTAATATTAAATAATACCCCAAATCATACATAATAGCGTACCGAAAACAGTTGCAAGGGCTAGTAAGATGGATAAGCCCCAGAACAAACCAAACGTAACATGTGCCCCGTGTGTTCCTAATGTAGTTAATTTTAAAGTATATTAATATACTATCTTGTGTGTTGGAAATATCCCATCTATCATATAAAGGTCGAATATTTTACATTTATATATAAATTTTTGTATAATTTGAAGTAGTTTGTAAATAAATCTTGGAGGAGGAATTACATGATGAGTGATTTAATAAAAAAGCAATTCGAATTAACGAGAACAAGTATATTTAAGACAATTGAGCAAACAGCATCGGAAAAATTCAATGTCAAGCCGCAAGGATATAATAATACAATCCATTGGCAGCTCGGACATATTTTAGTAGCTGCAGAGCAGTTTTTATTTGGCGGCCTAAACAAACTTCCTGAAGAGTATGGCGCTCTATTTAGCTATGGCTCAAGTCCGTCTGATTGGCAAGGTGATGTTCCAACTGTGGCAAATTTAGTTGAACAATTAAAGGGCCAGCTCCAGCGGATAAAAGAAATTCCTAATGAACGTTTTCAAGAAAAGCTGCCAAAGCGAATTTTAGGAAATCATACATTTGACGAGTTAGCGAGTTTCGCTGCTTATCATGAAAGCAACCATACTGGGCAAATCCATGCAATGAGCAGATTTCTAGCTTAGAGTTCGTTCAATTCGATGACTACAATTTTAGTTGATGCAGATGCTTGTCCTGTAATAGACTTGACAATCAAAGTGGCAAAGCAATTTGAGATGCAAGTTATTCTTATATGTGATACATCACATTACATGGAGAGAGAAGGGGCAGAAACAATTACAGTTTCGAAAGGTTCGGACGCTGTTGATTTTGTTTTAGTTAATCGTGTCCAAGAAGGGGACATCGTTGTCACGCAAGATTATGGTTTAGCGGCGATGGTTTTAGCTAAGCAAGGTTTTCCTATTGATCAAAATGGGCGCTTATATACTGCGGAAAATATTGACCAGTTGTTATTTTCACGCCATCTTGCAAAAAAAATCCGCCAAGCTGGCGGTCGTACAAAAGGGCCAAAAAAGCGTTCAAAGGAAGCGGATCTTTACTTTGAAGAAAACCTAAAGCAATTATGTGAAAAAGTAAAAGGAGTCTGACTCCCTAACAATAATAAAAGTTATTTAAATAAATGTAAGTAGGTCTATATCTCTATTAGATATAGGCTTTTTTTATTTAATATAAATTCATATAATTTCGACTAAAAAAACACAGATACTTTCTATATATTTCATAATTGTTATTTAGTATTGTTTGTGGGAGCTCCTCAATAAGCAAATATATATTTCTATTAATTTTGTTTTGGTCTTAAAACTGAATGGAGGGAATAGAATGAATTTTCCAGTCGTTGAATTTCCGTGGCTTGGAAATGGGATGGTTATTGCAATAATTGCAACTATTCATGTTCTTATTAGTCATGGTGTGGCTGTCGGTGCAACTGCTTTAACTGTATCGCTTGAGCATAAAGCGTACAAAACCAATAATAAAAAGCTTGATGATGTTGCAAGAATGTTAACAAAATGGATTTTAATTGTAACGACAACGGCAGGAGCGATGACAGGTGTTGGTATTTGGTTTACAACAACTGTTATTGAACCAGCTTCGATTGGGTCAATGCTACGGATTTTTTTCTGGGCATGGTTTGTTGAGTGGATTGTCTTTTGTACGGAGGTTATTTTAATCATTATTTATTATTATACTTGGGATAAATGGAAGGATGCGAAAAAGCAGCTTCATTTACGAATCGGTTATGCTCTAGCGGTTGCTTCATGGCTTACAATGGCCATTATTGTCGGTATTTTAGCTGCCAAGCTAACGCCTGGTTTATGGGTTGAAACGTTGTCATTCTGGAATGCGTTTTTTAATCCAACGTATTTACCGTCATTACTCTTTAGAACATTTGTGGCAATTGTGTTAGCGACATCGTTTATTACGTTGATTGTTAAATTTAAGATTAAAAATCAAGAACTGCAAGGCGATATTTTTTCTGTATTTAGTAAAATAATGCTCATTTCTTTACCTGCGTTATTAATATTTGGGTCGTGGTATTTAAGTCGAATTCCAAAACAAGCCTATGATCAAATTGTTTGGTCAACAGGTATGTCAAATAATATGTTTACAACGATTAATATAGTAGGTCTTGCTATTTTAATCATTTATACGATTTGGGCTTTTATGAAGCCAAAGAAGGTTTCAACTATTTTGGGAATCGCAGTTTGGATAGCTTGTATTGGGTATATTGGCGAGTTTGAGATGGTTCGTGAATCCGTACGGAAGCCCTTTATCATTTATGACTATATGTATGCGAATGGTGTTTTAGCTAAAAATGTTGAAATGTATAAAACAGAAGGTTATTTACCACAAATGAGCTTTCTAGGTGTGGATGAAGTAACAGAAGAAAATAAATACGAAGCTGGCGAGGCGCTTTATAAAGGGCAATGTATGGCATGTCATACAATTGATGGTTGGAGAACGAAACGGGCGTTTAGTCAAAGGGTTGCCGGTTGGCCTGAGGATACGCTAGCCTCTTATATATCGACATTACATGAAACAAGACCATTTATGCCGCCGTTCGTTGGAACGGATAAGGAGCTAGAGGCGTTAGCTCATTATATTGCAACATCAGCAAATAACAAAGAAGTACAGCGAGTGGCGAAAGGAGAATAGGGATGGAACATTTATTATTGCTTCAAGTCCAATCGTTGATTCCGAATGATTTCGAACTTCCGATTCCTGGTAATGTTAGTTTTTTTCAATTTTTAATCGTATTTAGCTTTGCCTGTCATATCATTTTTGTAAATATTACTATTGCAGGTGCAGTGTTTTCGGTAATAAATGAAATAAAGGGAATACGGTTGCAAAATAAAGTGTATGATAAGCTAGCGCTTCAATTGGCAACACAAACATCGATTTACAAAAGTATTGCCGTTGTCTTAGGTGTCGCACCGATGCTGTTAATTAGTGTTATTTATTCTCAATTTTTCTATCCTTCCACGATTTTAATAGGGAAGGCATGGTTGAGTCTCATTATTATCATTATCGTTGCTTTTCTCTTATTGTACGTTTACAAATTTTCATGGAATCGTTATCAGGAAAAGAAGGGGCTTCATTTAGTTTATGGAGTATCTGGAACACTATTACTTTTATTCGTACCGTTAATTTTTATCGTGAATGTAGTGTCAATGCTTTATCCTGAAATGTGGGCAGGATCAAAAGGATTCTTCCACGGCTTATTTTATTACCCGCAAGTGTGGCAACGCTATGCACACTTTGTATTATCAAGCTTTGCTGTCATGGGTATTTTTATGTATATGTATAACAACAGACAGTTCAAGAAAATGCAACAAAATAATGGATGCAATAATAGTGCACACGCTGAAGTAGCGGTTGCCGAAGAAAACTCGAACATCGAAGCAGATGTATATAAAGAAGGAAAGCGGTTTGGTGTAAAAACGGCTTTTTGGACAACGATTCTGCAAATTTTGGTCGGTAGCCTTGTGTTAATCAGTCTAGAAAAAGACAAGATGATGCTTTATATGGGCGAGAATATGCTTTTAACGAGCTTTTTAATTGTTTCAATAATTGGAACGGTAGCATTGATATTTTTCTTGTATATGGTGATGAAGACAGATGCAAAGCGTTGGCTTAATTTAGCGGCAACAGCTTTTATCGTTGTGATTGCCATTATGGGTTGGATGAGATATGAAGTAAGAGAATCTTATGTACAACCACATCAACAATTAAATCCACCAACGGTTCAAGCGGAAACTTTAACTATTCAAGCCTTTGTAGAAAAATAAATTTATCGACTAAGGTGTCTAGCATAGTGATTAAGGTTTTAGCCTACAGCTAAGTAGGCTTCCTTAAGTCGTGCCAGACACCTTTTTATACTGCATTAACAACAACGATTAACCTTCCCGCTTTCATAGCGCTCTTTCAAAGCGAAGACATAGTATTCTTTTTCTGACATTAATGGTTCGTTATGGTGCTTACGGTTATGATATTCAACGTATTTTTCATAATTTGGTAGCCCGAAAATGGTTTTGACATTGCATTTTACTTGTTTTAGCCAATCATTCATAGTGTACAATTCCACCTTCACCCCCTGTAAAATCACCTTTCTATTTTTTAATCGGAATATATTTCGATTGGATAAATGGTGTTTCATGCAATCTCATTTTTTTCTTGTTAATAATAATGTTATACCAAATTCTGAACGATTCAATTGCGATTAAGATTACGATGGCGGCAAAGATAAATGTTAACACTGCATCCAAGCGGTCATTAAAGACAATTTGCTTCATGACATCCATGCTTGTTGCAGGTGCTAATACTTCTCCTTTATCAAGGCCTGCTTGGTATACTTTCGCATGCGCTAAAAATCCAATCGACGGAACTTTGGAAAATAGCTTCATAACAGCAGCTGTCAGAGTCGTAATCGTTAAAAATAAAAATGGAATGATTGTCACCCATGCATACCGTGCTTTTCCCATTTTAATAATAATCGTTGTACCAACGGCCAAAGCCATTGCCGCTAACATTTGATTAGAAATTCCAAATAGAGCCCATAACGAGTTGATGCCGCCAAACGGATCAATCGCACCTTGATAAGTGATATAGCACCATGCTAACGTGATTAATGCAGAAGCGAGGACATTTGCCCCAAAATGATTTGTCCGTCCAAACGGTTTATAAAAATTTCCTAATAAATCTTGCAGCATAAAGCGTCCAATTCTAGTGCCCGCATCAATTGTAGTTAAAATAAACACGGCCTCAAAGAGAATCGCAAAATGATACCAAAAAGCTTTCGCTCCACTTAGAAAACTTGTAAATATTTCTGCCATACCAACGGCTAAGGTAGGAGCCCCGCCTGTTC
The DNA here is from genome assembly GCA_012842745.1 of Bacillus sp. (in: firmicutes). Classification (NCBI taxonomy): domain Bacteria; kingdom Bacillati; phylum Bacillota; class Bacilli; order Caryophanales; family Bacillaceae; genus Bacillus; species Bacillus sp. (in: firmicutes). The sequence continues at coordinate 21,023 of DUSF01000016.1, forward strand.
GTGACATAATCGTTGTTTCGCCAATATCCTTTGCAGCATTTGTAATTTCCGTTGCGGTTACTTCGAACCCCCATGACGAAATTGTTGCGGCTGCTACTTGTGCTTCTGTGCCAATCACTGCTGCCGATGAGTTCATGGCAAAATAAAGACCTGGGTTTAGAGATGCTGCAGCAATTAGGGCCATGATAGCAACGCCTGACTCCATCAGCATCGCTCCATAACCAATCGAACGAGCATGTGTTTCCCTTTCAATCATTTTTGGCGTTGTCCCTGAGGCAACAAGGGAATGGAAGCCTGAGACAGCCCCACAAGCAATTGTAATGAATAGAAACGGGAAGAGGGGGCCGGAAAAAACAGGACCAGTGCCGTCTATGAATCTAGATATTTTCGGCATTTGTAAGTCAGGCAGCACAACTAAAATTCCGATAGCTAATAAGAAAATAACGCCGATTTTTAAAAAGGAACTTAAATAATCGCGCGGAGCTAACAAGAGCCAAACAGGTAAAATGGATGCGATAAACCCGTAAATCCCAATCATGATGGCTATTTCCGCACCTGAATACGTAAACCACTTTGCTAAAGTAGGGTCTGCTGCAACGTATTGCCCACACCAAAGGGCAATCATTAATAATACAAACCCAAGTAAAGAGCCTTCAAGTACACGCCCAGGGCGAATATAACGCATATAAATTCCCATTATGATGGCAATTGGAATTGTTGCGGCTATTGTAAATAATCCCCAAGGCGAATTTGCGAGCGCTTTCACAACAACAAGCGCAAGTACAGCAATGAGGATAATCATAATTCCCAATATTCCAATTGAGGCAATAATCCCTCCAAATGGGCCGACCTCTTCTTTCGCAATTTGACCAAGTGATTTTCCATTTCTCCGCATCGAAGCAATTAGAATTACCAAATCCTGAACAGCCCCCGCTAACACAACACCGATGATAATCCAAAGCGTTCCTGGCAAATACCCCATTTGCGCGGCTAAAACTGGACCGACTAAAGGACCTGCCCCTGCAATGGCTGCAAAGTGATGTCCGAATAATACCCAGCGATTCGTTGGAACAAAATCTTTTCCATCATCATTAACTTCCGCTGGTGTCGCACGGTTATCATCCAATTTAAAAAGTTTATAAGCAATGAATCTACTATAAAAACGATAAGCAACAGCATACGTACAAACAGCAGCAATCAAAAGCCAAGCAGCGGAAATTGTTTCGCCGTTTGCAAGCGCCAATAAAGCAAAGGCTCCAGCACCTAAAATGGCAATAACAGCCCAAATAATGATAGACAATAATTTTTTGCCCATGCTACATAGCTCCTTTCCCATCTTACATAAAATTTCTTCCTTAATAAAATTCTATAAATATTTTTAATAAAAATGATGGAATTTTGCAAATTATTGAAAATTAAAAGAGTTCTACGCATAAATAACATGGAACTTTTAGGGCATAATTATTTCAGTGAGGAAATTCCAATTTTCTGGATTGTTAAGATTTTGTAAATTTCAAATTAAAAATGTTTTCATAAATGATTTATTCATATACAATAGTTAACGGTTTTAGGAAAATTAAATTGTGTATATTAAATAGTGGAGGGTAATATGGTTTTTAAAAAGAATGATAAATTTATGGATTTATTAATGAAAATCTCTACAAATATAAAAGAAAGTGCTAATTATTTCGCTGACTATAAGCTAAAAAATACAAGTGATTTGAAAATTTTCTTTGATACGATGAAAAAATATGAAAATAAAGGTGATGATTTTGTTCACGAAGTAATCGTTGAACTTAATAAAGCGTTTATTACCCCGATCGAGCGTGAAGATATTCTTGCTTTAGCAATAACTTTAGATGATGTGTTAGATGGATTTGAGCACTGTGCTGCATTATTTGAGATGTACACAATTATAAATGCAGATGAGTACATGTTGAAATTCGTTGATAATTTACGGAATGCGGCAATTGAAATTGAAAAGGCTGTGGCTTTGCTTTCGAGCAAAAAGTTACTTGATATAAGACAGCATGCAATCAAGATTAAAGATTATGAATCAAAATGTGATGGAATTTTACGTCAATCCATTAAAAATCTTTTTACAGTAGAGAAGGATCCAATTCGCATTATTCAATATAAAGAAATCTATGAATCGCTTGAAAATATCGCTGATGACTGTCAAGGAGTTGCCAATACGTTAGAGACGATCATTATGAAAAATGCGTAAGGAGCCATAAATCATGGATGGAGTTTTGATATTAACAATATTAATTGTGATTGGTGCCTTAACATTTGACTTTATTAATGGATTTCATGATACGGCTAATGCGATTGCAACAGCTGTATCAACAAAAGCATTAAAACCAAGGCACGCGATTATTTTAGCAGCGACAATGAATTTTGTTGGTGCACTGACATTTACAGGAGTTGCGAAAACAATTACGAAGGATATTGTGGACCCATTTACATTACAAAATGGGACCGTCGTTATTCTTTCTGCTCTTATAGCAGCAATCTCTTGGAACTTAATTACATGGTATTATGGAATTCCATCAAGTTCTTCCCATGCGATTATAGGATCGATTGCGGGTGCTGCGATTGCAGCGTCGGGATTTGGTGCCTTGAATTATGAGGGATTTCTTAAAATTGTACAGGCATTAATATTTTCACCAATTATTGCCTTTGCCGTTGGATTTATTATTTTTACTATTTTTAAAATTATATTCAAAAACAATAGTTTAACAAAAACAAATCGTAACTTTCGCTTTATTCAAATTTTAACGGCTGCTTTGCAATCTTATACACATGGTACGAACGATGCCCAAAAGGCGATGGGGATCATTACAATGGCCCTAATTGCCAATAATTATGTATCTACAAACGATATTCCTTTTTGGGTGCAATTTTCTTGTGCGCTAGCAATGGGTCTTGGTACGTCTGTAGGCGGCTGGAGGATTATTAAAACAGTCGGCGGTAAAATTATGAAAATTCGCCCTGTTAACGGTGTCGCAGCAGACCTAACAGGTGCAGCTGTTATTTTTGGAGCAACATTTCTTCATATGCCAGTCAGTACAACCCATGTTATTTCATCATCTATTTTAGGTGTTGGTTCTGCTCATCGTATAAGAGGAGTAAAATGGGGAACTGCCCAGCGGATGATACTAACTTGGGTTATTACTTTGCCGATATCTGCTTTAATTGCGGGAATAAGCTATTTAATTTTAAACATATTTTTTTAAGGAAAAGAAACACCCTTCACTTTAAAGGGTGTTTCTTTATTTCCTCATATTCTTCATCTGTAAAAACGCGAGAACGTGTAATGAAGTGTTTGTCTTCTACACTATCAAGCGAGAATGTTGCGCCTCGTCCATCTATAGCATCAATAATCAACTGGGTATGTTTCCAATAACTATATTGGCTTTTATGCATATAAAATGGGGTGTTGCCAATTGAGCCAAGGTAGATGTCTGAATCCCCTAAATAAAAGTCATCCTTCCTATAGCACATCGGTACAGAGCCATCACAGCATCCACCAGATTGATAAAACATGATCTGTCCACGCTTCTTTCTAATTGATTCTATTAATTTAAGCGCTTCGTCCGTTGCCACAACAAGTTCAACCATAATAGCCTCATCCATCCTCTCAAATTAAAAGAATCCGAGTGCGTTTTTATTGTAATTTACTAATAGACATTTTGTTTGTTGATAATGTCCTAACATCATAGCATGTGTTTCACGGCCAATACCTGACATTTTATAGCCACCGAATGCAGCACCTGCTGGGTATTGGTGATAAGTATTTGTCCAAACACGGCCAGCTTGAATAGCACGACCTGCGCGGTAAGCTAGATCACCATTACGTGACCATACACCAGCTCCTAAGCCATACAATGTATCATTGGCAATTTCTATTGCTTCATCAAAGTCTTTAAATGTAGTAACACTAAGTACTGGCCCGAAGATTTCTTCTTGGAAGATGCGCATTTTATTATTACCTTTGAATACAGTCGGTTTGATATAGTATCCATTTTCAAGGCTGTCACCTAATTGGTTCTCTTCACCACCTATTAAAAGTTCGGCACCTTCTTCTTTCCCTAGTTTGATGTAAGACAGGATTTTTTCTCTTTGTTCAGTGGAAGCTTGAGCACCCATCATCACTTCTGTATCAAGTGGATTGCCAACTTTAATAGCTTTTACGCGCTCTAACGCACGTTCAATAAATTGATCGTAAATAGATTCTTGAATTAATGCACGTGAAGGACAAGTACAAACCTCACCTTGATTTAGCGCAAATAGTACTAAACCTTCGATTGCTTTATCTAAGTATTCATCATCTTGGTCCATTACATCTTCAAAGAATATGTTAGGTGATTTTCCACCAAGTTCGAGTGTTACAGGAATGATATTTTCGCTTGCATACTGCATAATTTGACGACCAACTGCCGTTGAGCCAGTAAATGCCACCTTTGCAATACGCGGGTTTGTAGCAAGCGGTTTACCAACTTCAATCCCATAACCATTGACAACATTAAGAACACCTGGAGGAAGTAAGTTCTGGATTAATTCTACGACAACCATAATCGAAACTGGTGTTTGTTCGGCTGGTTTTAAAACGATACAGTTGCCAGCAGCTAATGCTGGAGCCAATTTCCATGCAGCCATTAGAATTGGGAAATTCCATGGAATGATTTGTGCAACAACACCAAGTGGTTCTTGGAAGTGGTATGCTACAGTATCATTATCAAATTGACTAGTTCGGCCTTCTTGTGAACGAATGGCACTAGCGAAATACCGGAAATGATCAATTGCTAAAGGAATGTCAGCGTTTAATGTTTCACGCACTGCTTTACCATTTTCCCAAGTTTCGGCTACAGCTAACATTTCCAAGTTTTCTTCAAGCCGGTCCGCTATTTTATTTAAAATAAGAGCGCGTTCCGCTGTTGAAGTTTTGCCCCAAGCATCTTTTGCTGCATGTGCGGCATCTAAAGCTAATTCAATATCTTCGATTGAGGAACGAGCAGCCAGCGTAAATACTTCACCAGTTACTGGCGTTTTATTTTCAAAATATTGATCTTTTACAGGTTGGACCCATTTGCCACCGATAAAGTTATCATATTTTTCTTTGAAATGAACAAGAGCCCCCTCTGTATTTGGATTCGCATAAATCATAGATTAATCTCCCCTTCGCATGGTAATGAAATTCTAAAACAAACTTTATTAAGTTATATTACATTGCTACGCGAATCATTCCTTGTACATCATCTAAAGTTGCTTTCCAAGGTTTGTAAACGAATATGCACTTGTCTTTTTAATAAAAATTCCGAAATATTCACAAAATATATGATTTTTAAGGTAAGATTAAATAGACGGTTTAAAAATACATTTCGTAAGGGAGGGATTTTTAATGAAAGCAGCCTATGTAACAAGGCTTGATCAAATTGAACAGCTTTCTTTAAAGGAAAAGGAAATACGTAAACCCATAACTGAAAATTTTGTATTTCGCGCAAATGAGTACTATTTAAACTTAATTGACTGGAACGACCCAAATGACCCAATTCGCAAAATCATTATTCCAAATGAAGGGGAATTAGTAGAGTATGGTCGTTGGGATGCAAGTGATGAGGAAACGAATTATGTTGTCCCAGGTTGCCAGCATAAGTACACAACAACAGCACTACTTGTAGTTTCTGAAGTATGTGGCGGCTATTGTAGGTTCTGCTTTAGGAAAAGGCTATTTGTAAATGATGAAAAAGAGGCTCAAATCAACCCCGAGCCTGGTTTAGAGTACATTCGCAAATCTCCAGAAATTAATAATGTACTGTTAACTGGTGGGGATTCGCTAATGCTTTCGACAAAAAAACTAAAATCTATTATTGAGCAGCTTCGTGAAATTGAGCATGTAAAAATTATCCGTTTAGGATCAAAGCTCCCCGTATATAATCCAATGAGAATTTATGAGGATGAAGAGCTGTTAGAACTCATTAGAACTCATTCCACGCCTGATAAACGTATATATGTTATGGCCCATGTCAATCATCCAAAAGAAATTACGGTTGAAGCGAAAAAAGGCTTTGATGCTTTAAACAAAGCTGGAGCCATTGTTGTCAACCAAACGCCAATTTTAAAAGGGGTTAATGACAATCCCGATGTATTGGCGGAATTGCTGAATAAACTATCATGGACAGGTGTAAATCCTTATTACTTTTTCATTAATAGACCTGTGGCTGGTAACTATGATTTTGTCCTCCCGTTGGAAGAGGTATATAAAATCGTTGAAGAAGCAAAAGCTAAAACATCAGGTCTTGGAAAAAGAGTTCGCTTAGTTATGAGTCATAGCTCAGGGAAAATTGAAATTTTGGTGATAGAGAATGGAAAGGCGATTCTAAAATACCATCAAGCAAGAAACGGAAATTATGGACAAGTTATCGTGCTTGACTGCCCTAAAGAAGCGGCGTGGTTTGATGATTTACCAGGGAACGAAAAGTATTGGAAGGAAGAACAATACGTTTAATATATAGACTATAAAGTAATAGTTTATTTTGAAAGATCATCTCTTCCGCCTTTGTGGCGGAAGGTCGTGTCTTTCCAACAAAATCCACAACTTTACCCACAAAGAAGATCTCGGTATTAACATAATCCACATAGTTATCCACAAAACCCACAAGTTTCACTTTGGTTATCCACAGAAAGTTATTAACTTTATATATGTATATAAATCAGGTAATCAATAGGTTTATACACATTATACACAGAACGCTTTTTAAACTGTGAAATTCCTGTGGAGAAGATGTGAATAGAAGGTGAATAAAAAATGTCAGGTATGTGAAGTAGATTGTTTCTATCTTTGAATTGATATATATTTAAGCCATAGAAAGATAGTAAATAAGTGAATTCACAAGTAAACTTTCTACAGAAAGGGGTTAGTCCAATGGACCATTCAGTTCAGAAAGTTGAGAGGTATTCTAAAAAAATTTTTAAAGATTTTGTGAAAAGATGAGCAATCATATTTTTAAATCATATGCTAAAGTAAAGCATTTCAAAAAAATTTTTCCAAAGGAGATGGAAAATCATGAAATGGATGCAAGGACCGAAGATAGCGGTTGTTTGGACAATTATTAGGATTTGGTTGGGAATACAATGGATTCAAGCTGGTTGGCATAAAGTAGCAGATGGTTTTGATGCAAGTGGTTTTATTAAAGGAGCAATTGCAGGTGCTAGTGGTGACCACCCTGCAGTACAAGCATGGTATGCATCTTTTCTAGAACATGTAGCATTACCAAATTCAGGATTATTTAGTTTCTTAGTAGCGTGGGGCGAAGTATTAGTAGGGGTTGGCCTTATCGTTGGTGTAGCAACAATTCCAGCTTTATTAGCAGGGGCATTCATGAACTTAAACTTCTTATTAGCTGGTACAACAAGCACAAATCCAATGCTTTATACAATAGCTATAATCCTATTAGCAACAGGTAGTGCAAGTTACTATTACGGTGGTGACCGTTTCTTAGTACCTTATATCAAGGAGAAAATTGCCAAGAGGGGTGCGAAAGAAGCAGCCGATGGCAGTGCAACAGTTTAGCAAATGTGGGACATGGGACAAGCTCCGTGTCCCACATTATTTTTTCTATTTTGCTCTTTTGTCAGCAGCATTAGAACGAGCTTGGGCTTGTATGTCATCTGCATCAGCTAGTTCTTGGGAAAATTCTATGTCACGTCCATCTGCAGTCGTTTTTGCGTATTTCGGCGTTTGTGGCATACTTCCTGAATTATTATCACTTTGACGGCTTTGACCTTTTGTCATGGCTGTACCCCTTTCATTAACTAAAATAGTGTAGGTTAGGAAAATTATGTATTGTTCATTAAGAATTTGGATTTGGCGGTACAAATCCTCCTGCCCTGTCAGCCATTTTAAACTCCCTCGAATATAAAACTTCTTGTGTAGATGTTAGTGTTCGCCTATTTTCCTTGTCACGCCTTGCTTTGCTTTTTGCCACTTTTTCTACCTCCACTTCATGTTCTATTTTACCTTTATAGCATGTCCCTCAAAATGAAAAGTTATTCAAATAAAGATGCTGGCTAGGTTGCTTTATTCCCACCCAATCGTGTTGGTATAATAAACTTGAACGGGGGAATTTCTTATGATAAAAATTGTTAAAATTACTACCCAAACTAATAATAAAGAACGCTTTAATATTTATGTAGATAAAGGAGATGGAGAGGAATACGGGTTTAGCGTTGACCAGGATATCCTCATTGAGTTTCAAATTCGGAAAGGAAATACATATGAGGAAGGCGAACTAAAAGAAATTTTATATAAAGATGAAATAAAAAAGGCATATAATCTTGCCCTAAAATATATGTCTTATCGGATGAAATCTGAAAAGGAAATCCATGATTATTTACAACAGAAAACCTACACAGAGGATATTGTTGGCATTGTCCTTGAAAGGCTAAGAAAAAATCAATATGTGAATGATTTGGAATTTGCCAAATCTTTTGTTCGTTCAAGAATCACAAACGCAATAAAAGGCCCTCTATTGATACGGCAAGAACTACAGAAAAAAGGGGTTTCTGAAAGCAATATTGAAGAAAGTTTAAAGGAATTTTCCACAGAAAAACAGTTAGAAATTGCCGTTCAATTTGCTGAAAAAAATGTAAAACAAAAGAAGGCTTTATCTGAATATCAAATGAAGCAAAAAATTGGTCAAGCATTATTAGCTAAAGGCTTTTCGCAAAATATTGTCAAAACAGCCTTGAATCAATTAGTAATTGAAAAAGGTGAGGAAGACAAATTTTTAGCCGTAAAAAAACAAGGGGAGAAAGCCTACAAAAAATATTGTAATAAATTCGACGGCTGGGAGTTAGAGCAAAAAGTGAAGCAATATTTGTATCAGCGAGGGTTTACAGTTGATGAGATTGATGAGTTTATTTTGTCACAGAAATAAAAATACATTATACTAAAAGTATAACGAACAAGCTGGAGTGGGGAAATATGGAGAAACGATACAGTGAAATGTCAGAATATGAATTAAAGCTAGAGATTGGCAAGCTGCAAGAAAAAGCAAGAAAAGCCGAACAAATGGGCATGGTAAACGAATATGCAGTATATGAAAGAAAAATTGCGATGGCTAAAGCCTATTTACTAAGTCCGAGCAATTTTCATCCTGGTGATGTTTACGAAATTGATGGGGACCCTGGGATATTGTTTACAATCGATTATATGAAAGGTGTTTTCGCATGGGGAACACGCCAAGGAAAAACTGAGCAAGAGGCGATTCCAATCTCATTATTAATAAAACCAGAGAAGTAGCTTCTTCTCTGGTTTTATAATGTGGACTAAAAAAATGTCTTATTAGTAGGTTACGATTGTTTTCTTGTTTCGCGATGCAAAATAATTGTATTTTGCGCTTCCATTGTCTCACCATTAACTTGACTCCAGGCATGCTTTGGGTTTGCATGTCCTTTTTGAAAAGGATTCTGATATAAGTTGTCATAAAACTTTTTTCGCTTACTCATGAAAAATCATCCTCCCTTTACTCTTGTGGACGGTTTTCGTTAGACATGCGCATGCGCTCTTTTGGGTGTGTGTTAATTTGTCCGTTTGCTCTTAGTGAAGAATATTTTGCTTTGGCACGTGGCTCGCCGTCAATATTTCTTCGTGGAGGAAAATTTTCGTCTTTATTCCGGACCATTTTATGCCCTCCTTACATCTGTATGAATGTCCTTTACGACATCCATTACATAGTATAGGTAAAAAAATGACGGTTAATTCTCCGAAGCGATTTCTAATTTTTTCATCAGTTTTTCTTCACTAAAAATCCAACCAGTATAAGAACTGACGATATTTAATGATTGGTCAAGCTGTACGACTGCGACAAAAGGGTAATAGCCCTTTGATCTGTAGCGTAAGTCAATAAACCTTACTTCATAATGGTCGTTATATTCATCAACTTCCCAGCGATAAACAGGGGAGAATGACAAAAATGCGGAAAGATTTTCATCTTTCATTGCCGCTTTCATGACAGATGTATCTGGAACTGGAATTTTTTCATACTCATCTAAGAAAGTAAGTTCATTATCAATGGCACGGGCAACATAAAATCTTGTCTCGCTAGATATAGCCAAATGCCATTGGTTATATCTGTAAGTTGGCGAGATAATGATTTGCGTCGCATTCGGAATATGTTCTTTCACTTTTTTGATGATTAACCTTTTTGTAAAATAACGAACGAAGTAATAGCCAAGTAGTACGATATAGACGCCTAAAAACGTAAACCCTGGGTCATATCCGTAGCGCCAAATTGCAATTCCAATAATATGGACAAAAAAGATAAATGGATCAAAAGTGTTGATAATCCCTAAGGCAACCCACTTTTTAGATAATGGCCGCAATGCTTGTGTTCCATAGGCATTAAAAATATCAACAAAAACATGCAGGAAAACAGCGATAAATGTCCAAATCCATAAGTGAAGTAAATCTGCGCTAGGTGTAAAGGCATAGATTGTACTTGTAATTAATATTGGCCATAAAAGCACAGCAGGAATTGAATGGGTGATGCCACGATGATTGCGAATATATTTCGCATTATTTTTCAGTTTCAGAACAGTATCCAAGTCAGGTGCTTGCGAGCCAATAATCGTTCCAAACATAACCGCTTGTGCTGTAATTTCGCTGTTTGCAACAATGGGATCGAGGGTTGCTAACCCTCCAAGAGCAATACCCATGACAACGTGGGTGCCTGTATCCATGTAGTAAGCCTCCTATATTTGTAAAAATTAAATATTATAAGTTCATCTGTATTATACTTCAAAAAGCATAAATTAATTTGAACTACTCGTTACAAATTTGTTTACTTTATTATACATTCTTATTTTAACACCGTGGAGGGACATCTGTGGAAACTAAAATAGAAAAATTATTAAACAATTTTGATAAATTGCAATTTCAATCAGATTTAATTGGCTGGTTTATGAAAGAACAAAGGATGTTGCCGTGGAGAAAAAATAAAGATCCATATAAGATATGGGTCTCAGAAGTCATGCTGCAGCAAACAAGAGTGGAAACTGTTATTCCGTATTTTAACAATTTTATTGAGCAATTCCCAACCGTTGAGGCATTGGCGACTGCCGAAGAAGAAAAGGTATTAAAGGCATGGGAAGGTTTAGGCTATTACTCAAGAGCACGCAATCTTCAAAGTGCTGTAAAAGAAGTAGTGGCTGAATATGGTGGTCAGGTTCCTAATAACCCAAAGACTCTTTCCAAGCTTAAAGGTGTAGGACCGTATACCCAAGGTGCGATTTTAAGTATTGCTTATGATATTCCGGAGCCTGCTGTTGATGGCAATGTCATGCGTGTATTAGCACGAATTCTATTTATTGAAGATGATATTTCTAAAGTAAAAACAAGAAAATTATTCGAAAATGTTGTTCGTGAGCTTATTTCTTCCAAACAGCCATCTGAATTTAATCAAGGCCTCATGGAATTAGGCGCTTTAATATGTACACCGAAATCGCCGTCCTGTTTATTATGCCCTGTTCAAGAGCATTGCCGCGCCTTTCATGAGGGATTACAGGATGAGCTGCCTTTTAAAACAACGAAAAAGGCGCCAAAAGAGGTGCTGATGACCGCTTTAGTTTTAAAAAACAAAGCTGGACAAATTTTAGTTCAAAAAAGACCTAGTGAAGGGCTATTAGCAAATTTGTGGGAGCTTCCAAATCAGGAAATGGCACAAGAAAGCATCATTGGACAAGTGAAGCAAATGAAACAATTTATGAAGTCGGAATATCGCTTAGATGTAGAAATTGGCAATCCTTTTATGCATCTAAAACATGAATTTTCTCATTTAATATGGAAGATTGCTGTATACCATGCGTTTACAGATGGAAAGCTGCCAAACAGTAATAGTCTTCGCTTTGTTTCATCTGAAGAAATTGCTGAACTTCCGTTTCCAGTTCCATATAAAAAAATTATTTCTGAAATTCTATGGTGAAAATTTATTGGTTTACTTCAGTTTAAAGTAATGAAAAGAGTTGAAGCCACATAGAATGCCCTTAGAGTGTCTAGGAGAGGGGAATGTAAAAAAAGTGGTTAAAAAAGGTCTTATTTTTTTATTTATAGCATGCTTAGCAATAGTGTTTTTTTTACCATTAAATGGGGTCTATGCTGCAGAAACAGAATCAAAATCCTATCTTATTATAAATAAGGCTGTAAACGAGCTTGCTTATTTTAATGGCGGGGAACTAATTAAAGTTTTTGATGTTGGTACAGGAAAAAGCAGAAAGCTTACACCTGAAGGTACTTTTAAGATTGTAAATAAAGTAAAAAACCGTCCTTATTATAAAGAAAAGATTCCAGGAGGGTCGCCAAAAAATCCTTTAGGAGATCGTTGGATGGGGTTGGATGTACCTGGAACATGGGGAAATACGTATGGAATTCATGGAAACAATAATGAAAAATCAATTGGGAAATATGTAAGTGCTGGATGTATTCGCATGCATAATGATGATGTACGCTGGCTGTTTGACCAAATTGCGACAGGAACGACAGTATTCATTACACACGAGAAAAAAGACTTTTTAACAATAGCTGCAGATAATGGCTTTGCCGTAAAACTGCCGAAGGTTGAAAAAGTTGATAAGAAAATAACAACATTAGTAGAAAAAAATCTTTATCAAAAACCAATAAACTTTGCTGGCTATAAGAGTGGGACTATTAGTCCGCAAGTTGTAACTGCCTTCGAAGAAACTGATAACGGCTGGTACCGTATCCATACATGGTTTGGTGATGCTTGGATTTCAAATGCCAATACGATAGAAGGAAAGCTTGAAAAGAAAGATTCTGAAATAGTATTAACGAAAACAACTAATTTATATGCTTCACCAAATGCAACTGCTGCTTCCATAGGAACAGTAAGCCCGCAAACTGTAAAAGCTTTCGAACAAATCGGTGATTGGTATCATATTAAAACATGGTTTGGTGACGCGTGGATTTATGTAAAAAAATAATGTAAATTGAAGAACATAAAAATTTTTTGTATATAAAAAAGATAAGAGTACAAAATAAACACGTGCAAGCCAAGTCTTTACTTAGATTTAGTTTCGTGTAATTGGCTTGTAAAAATTTTCTGGAGGTGCCTACGATGGCAAAAAGAAGTAGTCAATCAGGAGCTAATATTCAACAAGTAAGACAGCAAAATGCCCAATCTGCTGGCGCGGGTCAATTTGGAACTGAATTTGCTAGTGAAACAAATGCGCAGCAAGTAAGACAACAAAATGCGCAATCAGCAAAATCTGAGTCAAATGCAGGTCAATTCGGAACAGAATTTGGCAGTGAAACAAATGTGCAGAACGTCAGACAGCAAAACGCTCAAGCTGAGCAAAATAAAAGCCAAAACTCATAACTGAGTTTTACAACTACTTAAAAGCTCAAAAAGCATTCCCTTCATCTGAGATGAGGGGAATGCTTTTTTTTGACTTTTAAATAAGAATTGTTTTAAATTATGAAGGGAACCGTTATAATAGTAAAAGTGGGTTAGTTTGCTTATTTGTAGAGAAAGGAAAGATAGTATGTTTGTCCCAAAGGCAGGAAGTAAAATACAAATTCAAAGCTATAAGCATAGTGGGACTATACACCGTGTTTGGGAAGAAACAACGCTGTTAAAAGGGAACCAGTCTATAGCAATTGGCGCCAACGATCGCACTATCGTAACAGAATCGGATGGAAGAACATGGATAACACGAGAGCCTGCCATCTGTTATTTCCATGCAAACCATTGGTTTAATATTATTGGTATGCTTCGTGAAGATGGTGTTTACTATTATTGTAATTTAAGTTCGCCATTTGCCTGGGATGGGAGTACACTTAAATATATTGATTATGATTTAGATATAAAAGTGTTTCCAGACATGACGTTTACTATTTTAGATGAAGACGAATATGAATTGCATCGTAAGCAAATGAATTACCCCATTGAAATTGATTATATTCTTAAAAATAATATAAACAATTTAATCTTATGGATTCGTGGTAGGAAAGGTCCGTTTGCCCCGGATTTTGTCGATAATTGGTATGAAAGATATTTAACGTATCGTTCGTAAAAAGTATATATGGTATGATTGAAGGGGCTGTTATACAGCCCCTACTGTTTTTTACAAGGTGGTGTTTCATTCTGGATAGTATAAAAAGATATATGAAGTTTGTCAGCCCATATAAATCGAAAATCGCCATAACGATTGTTATCGGTTTATTGAAATTTGGCATTCCCTTACTAATGCCGTTAATTTTGAAATATGTATTAGATAACATTATTTATGATGAATTCATGTCAGTTAATGAAAAAGTTCATGAGCTTTTTATAATGATGGGCATTGCTTTTGCGATTTTTATCGTTTTACGCCCGCCGATAGAATATTATCGGCAATATTACGCCCAGTGGATTGGCAGTAAAGTTTTATATGATATTCGTGACCAATTATTTACTCATATTCAAAAGCTTAGCTTAAGATATTATGCGAATACAAAAGCAGGAGAAGTGATTTCAAGAGTAATAAATGATGTTGAGCAAACGAAGTCGTTTGTTATTACTGGTTTAATGAATATTTGGATTGATATGATGACGATTTTTATTGCTTTAGCGATTATGTTTGTGATGGATGTGAAACTCACGATTATTGCTATTATCCTTTTTCCTCTTTATGGATTTTCTGTAAAGTATTTTTATGGTAGGCTTCGTCATCTAACAAGAGTTCGTTCCCAAGCGTTGGCAGAGGTGCAAGGTCACCTACACGAGCGGGTTCAAGGTGTTCCAGTTATCCGTAGCTTTGCCTTAGAGGATTATGAACAAAAGGAATTTGATAAAAAAAACCAAAAATTCTTAGATAGAGCACTTGAGCATACGAGCTGGAATGCAAAAACATTTGCAGTTGTAAACACAATTACGGATATGGCCCCATTAATTGTCATTGCTTTTGCGGGCTATGCGGTCATCACCGAAGCAATATCAGTAGGCACAATGGTTGCTTTTGTTACTTATATGGATAAATTATACAACCCTCTACGACGAATGATCAATTCATCGACAACAATAACGCAATCAATAGCGTCAATGGATCGTGTCTTTGAATTTATTGATGAAAAATATGATATTACTGATAAACAAGAAGCGATTGAATTAAAAAAAGTAGCTGGCAACGTAACCTTTGAAAATATCAGCTTTAAATATAATGAAAACGAGCCGCTAGTTCTAAAAGATATTTCGTTAAATGTAGCACCTGGTGAAACCATTGCGCTCGTCGGTATGAGCGGCGGCGGTAAATCTTCACTTGTCAGTCTAATTCCCCGTTTCTATGATGTCAGTTCTGGAAGGATTTTATTAGACGGCATCGACATTCGTGATTTTAAAGCGCGTACGTTGCGGGATAAAATCGGCATGGTGCTGCAAGACAATATATTATTTAGCGAATCAGTCAAAATGAATATACTCATGGGTAATCCTTCCGCAACCGATGAAGAAGTGATCCAAGCGGCAAAAGCAGCAAATGCCCATGATTTTATTATGGAGCTTCCGAACGGCTATGATACAAAGGTTGGTGAAAGAGGCGTGAAGCTTTCCGGCGGTCAAAAACAGCGGGTGGCAATTGCTCGGGTATTTTTGAAAAACCCACCGATTTTGATTTTGGATGAAGCAACATCTGCGCTTGATTTAGAAAGTGAGCATTTAATCCAAGAGGCTTTAGAAAAGCTTGCGAAAAATCGCACAACATTCATTGTTGCTCACCGCTTGGCAACGATTACCCATGCAGACCGAATCGTTTTAATTGAGTATGGAGAAATAACAGAAATAGGCACCCATGAAGAATTAATGGCCAAACAAGGCGGCTATTATAACCTCTTTAAAGTGCAGCAATTGGACGATGTAAAAGAAGATTCAGTTGCAGCTATAAAACAATGATAAATTTCGCGTTGAAACAATTCCGCTGTTTCAACGTTTTTTTTATTTCTTAAGCAAGAAATTTGTGTAGTCTCAAACATTTGGATAGACTATTTTTATACTAGGGGACTGCTTCGCGCATTTGGAGGTAATAGTAATGGACTACATAATTGATGTAGAAAATCTTCGCAAGGAGTTTAAATCATATTCAAGCCGCGGCGGTTTAAAAGGAGCTTTTCGTGATCTATTTAATCGGCAGTACAAAATTATGGCGGCTGTAGAAAATATATCGCTAAAAGTAAAACCAGGAGAAATGGTCGGTTATATTGGTGAAAATGGTGCTGGTAAATCAACGACGATAAAAATGCTTACGGGTATTTTGGAGCCTACTTCTGGGAAAGTACGGGTCAACGGCATGAATCCACATAAAGAACGGGAGCTGTTTACGCAAACGATTGGCGTTGTTTTTGGACAACGCTCACAGCTTTGGTGGGATATAGCTGTGCAAGAATCGTTTCGGCTTTTAAAAAAAGTGTATAAGGTATCTGACCAAGATTATAAGGACCATATGGAGCATGTTATAGAAACGCTTGATATTGGACCGTTATTAGATAAACCAGTTCGAAAGCTATCGCTTGGACAAAGGATGCGCTGTGAATTAGCCGCGGCCTTAATTCATAACCCACCTTTATTGTTTTTAGATGAGCCGACAATTGGCTTAGATGTACTAGTGAAACTTAAAATTAGAGAGTTTTTAAAAGAAATCAATCAAAAATATAAGACAACAATATTACTTACCACCCATGATTTATCTGATATTGAAGCGTTGTGTGAGCGGGTTGTCATGCTTGATGAAGGTAAAATCATTTATGATGGGAGTTTAGAAAGTCTCCGCTCTACATGGGGTGACCGTAAGCAAATTCAATTTCAATTTGTCTACCCAATGGACATCAGTCAGTTAGAAAGAATAACAGCTGATTTTGCGGTCGATTGGCAAAGAGGGGAACATGAAAATAGCTGGCTTGCAAATGTGAGCAATGAAGATGATATTGTTTCCACAATTATTACAAGGGTCGTTGCTAACAACCAAATTAGTGATATGAAAATCAATGAAATTTCCACAGAGGAAATTGTCCGCAATATTTATGAACAGGGATTAATGCGGTAATGCGGTGGGGGTCAGACCCCTTGACAGAGGAGTTTTGAAATGGCCAAATATATAGAAATGATTCGTATTCGTTTTTTAATGATGCTCGCTTACCGAACGAATTATTACAGCGGCATACTAGTATATAGCATCAATATTGGTGCTTATTATTTTTTGTGGACAGCCATTTATGGTGAAAAGCAATCAATTGAAGGTTTATCTGTTACGCAAATGGTTACGTATATTGCTGTTGCTTGGATGGCTCGTGCTTTTTATTTTAATAATATTGACCGGGAAATTGCTAGCGAAATTATCGAAGGGAAAGTAGCAGTAGAGCTAATCAGACCTTATAATTATTTAACAATGAAGACGATGGCTGGCTTTGGTGAAGGTATCTTTAGACTGCTGTTTTTCTCATTACCGGGAATGGTCATTGTCGGCTTTATCTTTCCGCTTGAATTTTCAAATAACTACTCGACTTGGGGCTATTTCGGCCTTTCAACTTTGTTAAGCTTTATCGTCAATACCGAAATCAATTTATTAACTGGAATGATGACTTTTTTCATTTTTAACATTTCAGGATTACTCAGAGCAAAACGGGTGATTATTGATTTGTTTTCAGGTTTGTTGTTGCCGATTAGTTTTTATCCAAGTTGGGCACAAGACATTATGGGCTTTTTGCCCTTTCAAGCGATTAGCTACATTCCGAGCATGATTTTTACAGAAGGCTTACAGGGGAGTGCTATTTTCCAAGCGCTTCTGCTTCAATTCATATGGGCAATGATTCTACTTGTGCCAATTCAAGCTTTATGGGTTATTGCTCGGAAAAAACTAGTTGTGCAAGGAGGGTAGCACAGATGTTTTACGTATCAATGTTTTTTCAATATATGGGGCAATATATGAAAACGAGATTGGAATATCGTACGGATGCGGTAGTTGAAATTGTTTCTGATCTATTGTTTCAAGCTGTCAATTTAATTTTTATTATTGTCGTGTTTGGTCATACTAGTGTTTTAGGTGGCTGGAGCCGAGATGAAATTATTTTTATTTATGGCTTTTTTCTCGTTCCATATGCCCTTTTTTCTGCTTTTTTTAATATTTGGGATTTTAACGACCGCTATATTGTCAAAGGGGAAATGGACCGCATTTTAACAAGGCCGATTCATAGTTTATTTCAGGTCGTATTGGAACGAATGGAGCTTGAATCATTATTTGGTATTATTACAGGCTTAATTATTATGATTTATGCAGGCGGAAATTTAGATTTACAGTTCCATTGGTATGATCCGTTCATTTTTATTGTGATGGTCATCGGTGGCATGTTTATTTTTGCCGGAATTTTTGTGTCGTTGGCAAGCGTCGGCTTTTGGTCAGATGCTCGTACCGATATTATGCCGATGGTTTATAATATCGGCAATTATGGGCGCTATCCAGTAAATATTTATAACAATGTCATTAGATTTATTTTAACTTGGATTTTACCGTTTGCTTTTGTCGGCGTGTATCCAGCCGCTTATTTTTTAGGTCGAACAGAATGGCTCGTTTATGCGTTTTTGACCCCATTGATGGGAATTATCTTTTTCATGTTAGCGATTTGGATTTGGAATCAGGGGGTTAAGAAATATCGCGGGGCGGGCAACTAGATTTATTATTTCTATTTTCCACTGCTTTTTCATACGATAATATGGAAAAGGTGGTGTCAAATCAAGATGTTATTAATCGGTATCGGGTTACTATTGGCCATTATTTATAAAAGTCTTGAGTGGATTTGGCTTAGAGAGAATTTTCAAAGAAATCGCAGACATTTTCTATCTATTGAAAACTTTTTGCTGCTTATTTTTACATATATAATTTTATTAGTAGGGTTTGGGTTTATTTATACATTAATTGAAGCATCTGGAACGTCGATTATTATCGAATCCGGGAATAAGGTTGAACCGCCTTTCTTTCATATAATGGGTACAGGCATGTATTTTAGCGGAGTTACGTTATTTTCATTAGGCTATGGTGATGTTGTACCGATTGGGATTGGCAGGGGTTTTGCAATGGTGGAAGCACTAATTGGTTATTTATTGCCAGCTGCCTTCGTGATGCGGTCTGTTATCGATTTCGAGGGCTCTTTTTTTAAAGAACGAGGATAATTATTTGTAATTCAACTTTCTCACCAATGAAATACGTGCCATGTTATTTTTACTTTCATTTAATAAATTGTGCCTTCTGAGGGTATGCAATAAGAAAAAATGACCACTATTGCTAGTGGTCAAAATCATTCCATTCTGTAATTATTTACTATTCTTCGATGCTACCTCAATATCCTTAAAAGCCCAATGTGTGACAGGTACATCACTAAACGTTTGTTTTGAGCTTTCTGTAAGAGGACGTTTTAACACTCGGTTAAAGATGGTTACTGCCTCAGCACGGGTTAACGCTTTGTTTGGTTGGAATGTTCCGTCTGGCATTCCTTTCACGAAACCAGCTTCGTTTACTAGTGCAATATCTTTAGCAGCCCAATGTGTTTGGCTATCTTGGAATACTAGCTGTGAATCTCCATTCAAATCTAGCCAACGACTGATAATTGCCGCAACTTCGGCTCTAGTGATTGCTTGATTAGGTCCAAATGTTCCATTGCTTAATCCTTTCATCAATCCGCTAGCGTTAGCTTCTTCAATCACATCTTTCGCCCAATGACTTGACGGAACATCAGGGAATACCGTAGCTGTACTGGTAGTTTTTTTACTTGCTTCGACTCTAGATAGGATGGCTGCCATTTCAGCACGACTAATCGTATGTTCCGGTTTAAACGTGCCGTCAGGAAATCCGATAATGTAAGATTTAGATTCAGTCGGAATGATTATTTCCTCTTTTTTCTGCTTTTCTGCCAATCCATCAATGCTTAAAATTGTAAATATGCTGAATTTCGTTACACTAAATTTCAGACCGATTTGGCCATTTTTATATTCGACAACTTCTGGAATTTTTAGCTCTTTTTCACCGTCACTGTGTTCAATAAAGATGGCTAACTTTTCTAAAAATGCCTGACGTTCTGCTTCATCCGTTGGCAAATTTACATTACGTAAAGGCAATACTAAATCAACTGGTTGACTTTGTAGATTCGTTTCAATCGTCATAGGACGACCGATAACAGATACTTTTTCGCCACCTGACACTTCTTGTACTACTACTTCAAATTTAGCTCGATTCTCAATTCCTTTTTGCTTCTGCTCTTCTTTAATCGGAATTATATTGAAATAAACTTCTTGTTTAATCCCCTGTAAAGAAGTAGCTGGAATATTCAATCCCACATTTTCTGTATAAATCTCTAAATTTAGTTTACCTGATGCCAATTCTTTTATGGCATCAAGTGGAAGTCTAACATCGACTTGTGCGACCTCATCTTTCACATCAGGTATCACAATACGCGCCATTGTTTGACCTAATTCTTTTGCTTTTTGTACAGTTTCTTTTGCTTGTTTTGCTTCAAATATTACTTTATCTAGTTTTGCTCCATTCGCATTTGTTGTTCTAGTAATTGTAACCTCTGTAATAGCTTGACCCTGTCTTATATTGCCTGTCTCTACGTTTACTTTAATTTGTTCTGTTTGACTGGATGGAGCAGAACTACCTCCAGAACTGCTGCTCGATATTCCTTGAATCGGTCCAACAAATGGGCTTTTCACAGCAATACCAATCGTATCGCCTGTTGTAGCAATAGGTGTGACTTCAAAACCAATATATTTTCCTTGATCTTCATTAAGCAATGTGTATGTTTTAGCTGTTGCACCTAGTATAGCATTCGCATTCGTTCCAGATGCATCATCGGAACGATACCATTTGAACGTTGATGCTCCTTCTGCATCACTTTCTAAATCTTGATAAGCATAGCTTCCTGTTAATTGATTTCCAACTGTAGTTGCACCAGCAATGGATACATTTGCAGCAGTTGGCTTTTGATTTGCTATCAATTGTGTCAGTCTAGTAATCGTCAGTGTATACGTTTTTGTTGTCGTTCCATCTTCTGCTGTTACTTCAATTGGAATCGTGTTGATTCCGACATTTAAAGCAATCGTATCCGATACTGTTGTGCTATTGCCGATTTTAACGGTTGCTTTTGAATCAGCTGGTGTTGCTGTGACATCTACAGTTGACACGTCATATGCGACTTGAATCGAGTCCGATGTTGTTTGATTCCAAGTAAAAGGGATGTTTAATGTTACACTCCTTAAGTCTGCATTAGTAGTTGCAACTGGAATAGGCCCTACATAACTGCTTACTACTGGTTGGCCTTGTGTTGCCCCAGCAGTTGCGAAAGGTGTAACTTCAAAACTAATATATTTCCCTTTATCTTCATTTTGGATTACATATGTGTTAGTAGTCGCACCTGTAATCGCAGTTTTATTTGCACCATTATTATCATCCGCTCGATACCATGTAAATGTTGTTGCTCCTTCTTGGTCCCCTTCATGATCACTATAGTTGTATGAACCAGTTAATGTTGAGCCGACCTTTGTATTTCCTGTAATCGTTACATTGCTTGCTACTGGCGGTGCATTTCCTATGGATGATACACTGCTAGGCAGCATCCCTAGTGGGGAATTAAGTGCTGGACCTGATCCAACTGTAGCAGACGAAACGACTGTGCGATTCCCGCTTGCAGACTCTATCAGAGTTATTTTGTCATCGAAATCAGCCACATATATATTACCGTTTTCCGCAACCGTTAGACCATACCTAATTCCTATAGAATTTCCAGTTCCTTTATTTTGTCCACTTATTGTTGTTCGATTACCAGTTGTTGGCTCTACCTGAAACGCATATACATCCTGAACCTGTTCCTCTAAAACTATATAGGTTCCATCAGGTGCTTTCGCAATACCAGAAGGACTTACTAGTGACGTTCCAGTCCCAACTGCATTTGAAGATATTGCCGTTCGTTCCTTCGTCGTTGGATTTAATTTAAAAACACCTTCTGTTGTAGATCTTGAGGTATAAATAATACTGCCATCTGTTTCTCCAATACAAAAAAACGGTTCAGTAAAAGCTGCTCCCGACCCCACGCTATTGCTAGCTAAAACAGTACGATTCCCTGTAGTAGGATCAATTTTAAAAATCCCTGTTTCTTCAGTACAGGCGATGATGTCACCGTTTTCTTGTTCGACAAGACCACCTATACGCCCCATATTAGGACCCGTACCAACAACATCAGGGGAACCACCAGAAAGAACAACTCTATCACCTGTAGTTGGATCAATGCGGAATATCCTTGCATCATTGGTCCACTCCCCTGCTAAGATTGATCCTGACTTAGTCAACGTCATGCCAACGGGCCCCAAAATAGCGGGACCAGTTCCCTTGCCATTACCAGAAAGAAGCTCCCGATCACCTGAAACTAAGTCCACAATATAGAGTGTGCCATCCCCATAGTTTGCGACTACTGTTTTTCGGCTAGTCGTTTGTGATGCCTCCACATTTTCTGTAACCCCGTACGCAGCCAATTGTATTGCCATTAGAACTAAACATAAAAACACTTTAATATACTTTTTTGCACTTCTCTTTTTTCTACTATAGAAATAACAATTCATTTGTTCTTCTCCTTTCGTAAACTAGTAAACTATTTATAGTTTGTTGTATTATAAATTAAATAACCTTAAAGAAACCTTAAAAACCCTTAAATTTCCTCAACAAAAAAGCGGATTATATCATTATTTATGATAAAAACCCGCTTTTTTTAAAAAAAATCCATAGATTTAATGATTACGATGGGATTCGTAATGTGATTTTTGTTCCCTTTCCAAATTCGCTTTGCACTTCTAACTTCGAGTTGTACTCATATTTTAGTCGTCTGTTAATATTTTCAAGCCCTACCCCATTGTTCGAATTGGCATCTCTATTGAACAATGTTTGTAGCTGCTCTTTCTTCATTCCAACCCCATCATCTTCAACCTCAATAAAATAGGCACTCTCTTCTATAAAAACTTTTATGATTACCGTTCCGCCTTCCAGCTTCTCACCAATCCCATGCCTAATCGCATTTTCCACGAGCGGTTGAATTAACAGAGGCGGCATCGTTAGAGCAAATGTTTCGTCCGCTATATCATATTTTACGAGGAGCCTTTCTCCAAATCTTGTTTTTTCAATTTCTACATAGGATTCGATAAGTTGCAGCTCTTTTTCAAATGGTATTCGTTTTTCTAGATTGCTGAATTGAAAGCTGCCTCGTAAATAATCTGCAAAATCTACTATAAGCTTTCTCGATTTCTTAACATCTGTATAGCTTAAAGCTGTAATTGTATGTAAGACATTATATAAGAAATGTGGCTTAATCTGTGATTGGAGAAAAGCCATTTCAGTGTCAATTATTTTTTCCAACGATTTCTTCATGATTAGGAGACTGCTAATTCTTGCCTTCAACTCACCCAATTCAAATGGTTTTAACAAAATGTCATTCGCTCCCGCATTGAAAGCAACAATTTTATCTTGTGGCTGTCCACCAGCAGTAACGATTAATACGGGCAATTCCAGTAAAGTATATTCTCTCCGAATACTTTGACAAACATCAAAACCAGTTAATCCTGGCATCATTAAATCAAGAATAGCTAAATCAATTTTGTTAGATTTGACGATAACATCGATGGCCTCATAACCGTTTTTGACGGCAATTACCGTACAATTCATTGGCTCAAGCAATTCTATTAATATTTTTAAATTGTAAAAGTTATCATCCGCTACTAAAACTGTGTAAATACCCTTTTTCGTTGAAGTATAAGGAGTAGGCAAGACAAATTCCTTCGGCTGTTCATACACTTCATTATTTCTTTGTTTTTCATTCGGGCTTTCCATAGCCTTCGCTGCTGGTAGACGAATTGTAACCGTTGTACCAACCCCTTTTTCTGAAGATACGAGGATTTTCCCTTTTTGAAGTTCGACTAACTGCTTAACGATTGATAATCCTAAACCAACCCCTTGATTTTCCACCTTATCAAAAGATTTAAATGGCTCAAAAATAGTTGCTAATTGCTCTTCATCCATCCCAACACCAGTATCTTTAATAGAAATCTCGATTTTACCGTTCCATTCCTTCGCCTCAACTACTATACTTCCATTATGGGTATGTTTGATGGCATTATCTAGTAAATTACTAATAATTTGGCTAAAACGATTTTCATCTGCAAACACTGGGGGTAATTGGGCAGGAACTTTATTAAGCAACTCTATCTTATTTTCCAACGTTAAAAAAGAATACATTTTTAAATTCACTTCCACTGTTGAATACACATGAACAGGCATTGGTTGTATCTTTAATTCTCCTTGCTTCAACATTGAAAGATCTAAAATATCAAAAACAAGCTTTGTTAATCTTCTAGAAATATTGTTTATAAGCTCTATTTTCGCTTTTTGGTCTTTTGTTAACGGATGACCTGAATCATCCAATAAAGACTTAGAAATATTCATCACCCCATGAAGTGGTGTCTTAAACTCATGAGATGTTCTTGTTAGAAAATCATCTTTTAATTGATCCAGCTTCAAAAGCTGTAGAGAAAGCTCTTCAACTTTGTTAAAAGCACTTGAAATTTGTGTAATCATCAAAAACGCAATCATTAGTACGAATAGTAGAGCCGAAATGCCAACCGCATAAAATGGAATCGAAAAGTAGAAAATTAAATTTTGCAAGCAGGCATAAATATTAAGCGCCAAAACAGCAACAGCTAAAAAAAAGCTTCCCTCTACTCTATACAGTGTAGCCAGCACAAATATATACAACGTATAAATAAAAGAAGCATTTGCAAAAATTGATAATGATAATCGAAGAAGTTCAATATAGTGTTGAGGCGGAACAATGCTACTTACTACTAGTAGACATACTTCAGCTATAACGAACCAGTTAACAATTTTCCTAGAACAAAAATCCCCAAATGCCCAATACAAATAAAGCAACAAGCTTGTACTAATACCAATAATGGATAGATACTGAATATTTAAGTAGAGCCGGAATGGCAATGAGTTAAATAAGTCAAATAAAATCCTTTCACCACGCACTGATGTGAATGCTGCTGCGAAAATACATACTAATGCAAAAGCAATAAAAGCATAATTATTTTTTCTTCGAACATATAAACCTGTAAAAAGCAGTCCAATAATGATAAAGGAAACGACTGCAACCCAATCATGCACAAGCGCCCTATCTTGAAAAGCTGAAATATAAGACTGGTAACCGAAATAAATAGGTTCATTAATTCCGCTGCTAATTGAAAAGTCATAATTTGCTACTTGAACGATGATTTCGTTGAATCCTGGGTGAAGTGTAAAATAACCGACATACGGTTTGTTCTTAGCCTTGTAAGATGTTTCTTTTATATCGGGATTTCCGCTAGAGCCTATTCGCTTTCCGTTCACATATATTCGATTAGCTACTTGAATGGATGAGGTTTTTATCCCATATAGTTGTTCAGTATCATCAATCTTGACATGTAAACGGTAGGTGGCGGAGCCAAGTAGCTCCATTTCCTTTTTCCAAGATTTTGGCACACTAATCCAGGATGCTTCATTTGCATTCATACTCGAACGGTTATGTGAAAGAAAGTCATTGGGGCTTACTAATTCATTAGGATAAAATTCCCATTCTCCGTTTAGAGGTATTGTTCTGTTTTCTTGAAAGTCCCACTTTTCCAAATTTAATATACCTTTACTTGCTACAGGGTACTTCTCCGAATTCACTTTAAATATAGCCAAAATAATACTATAGGTCCCCATTATGAGAAGCAGGGTTACAATCAATGCTACAATTTTTTTTGTCATCACATCGCCCTTCATATTTCTAAAATTAAATTCTTATAAATACGTAGCGTTTCATCTCGGAGTGGCAGACCTAGATTCATATTCATTTCATGTTCTATTTGCTGATAAACCTTAACAGCCTCTGTTTTCATTCCTATGCTACAATATAACTTTATAAGTTGCTGAGCATCATTTTCAGAGTTCGGCAAAATATTGATCACTTGATGCAAGCTGTCAGCTGCAAGTGAAAGATTACCAGAATCTTTAAAACATTGATAAGCAGAACGTAAAACACGAATGTACCTTGCTTGCAATTCTTCCTTTTTAGAAATCGCCCAATCAAAATCGCATCTTTCTAAATACTCACCTTTATATAAGTTACACATTTCTTGGAACAACTGCTCTGTCAGTTGTTCTTCCGATAATAATCGGTCAGTGATTTCGATGAATTTTGTTGTATCAATCGTTACATTATTTATTGATAATAAATAGCCCTTTCCAACCCTGCTTATATGGGCATTTATGTTATTTTTCTCTAATGTTTTTCTTAAATAAGAAAGGCATGTATACAAATACGTTTTTGCCTTTTCTATATTAGATTCTGGCCAAAGGGCATCTATAATGACATCCGTTTCTATTGGTGTAGATGCATGGTGAATCAAAAAAGCGCATAATTCTTTTTCTTTGTTTGTTTTCCATGGTAGCAATCTATTATTTTCATGGGGTAGACGAATGAAAAAGCCACCAAGGCATTGGATAATAGGCTGATTATTTTGAATATGTTGAGTTTGTTTGTTCACAAGGTTCTCTCTTACCCTCTTAATCGACTGTTCAAGTCTTTCTATTGTAAAAGGTTTTAATAAATAATCAACAGAGTTCACTTCAAAAGCTTCTATAGCGTAATCTGTATAGGCGGTAATAAAAATAATAAAGACATGGGGTGCCTTTATTTTTATTTTTCTAGCAACATCCAATCCCATCAAGCTTGGCATTTGAATATCTAAGAATACAACATCTACCTGTTCAGTTTCAATCGCATTGATTGCCTTTAACGGATTCGTATATTGACCAACAATCGTTACTTCACCAATCTCACATAAACATATTTCTAGTACATCTAATGAACTTTGTTCATCATCAACAAGAATTGCTCGCATCGTCTATCCCACTTTCATTTTGATAAACTTACCAAAGGCCTCTGCTTCTTTAACTCTATAATTCTATTTTTTATTAACTCAAATTTTGAAGTTTAATTTGAACACTAAAGTCTCATGACTACTAGGGTTGGATCAAAATTACTATCAAGTTGTTTTTCTTAGGTTTTTGTGGTAGAAAAAAGAAAGACACCTGTTTCTTTGGTAAAATAAAGGTGGTTAAACCAAATTACGAAAGAAATATGTCAATTATGTTAACGAAAAAATCGCTATTTGTCTATTTAACACAAGCTGTGAAAAATATTTTTTCTGAAATTAAATATGGATAGACATTTACGAAATGTTTATATTGAAAAAAACTTGGATTTTTCTATGTCCGAAGGTTGAATTGTAAAATTACGGAGGGATTGAAGATGCCAGTAGAAATTGGAGCAAAAGCACCAGATTTTGCATTACCAGCAAGCAACGGAGAAACAGTCAAGTTGTCCGATTTTCAAGGAAAGCATGTTGTCTTATATTTTTATCCAAAAGATATGACGCCAGGTTGTACGACTGAGGCTTGTGATTTTCGGGACAAGCATGAAAGTTTTGCTGAATTAAATGCGGTAATTCTCGGGGTAAGTCCTGACCCGATGAACCGCCATGATAAATTTATCGAAAAGTATGATTTGCCGTTTTTGCTTTTGGCTGATGAAGATCATAAAGCAGCGGAAGCCTATGGCGTATGGAAAATGAAGAAAAACTTTGGCAAGGAATATATGGGGATTGAGCGCTCGACTTTTATAATCGATAAAGATGGCATGCTTGTTAAGGAATGGCGTAAAGTGAAAGTAAAGGGTCATGTTGAAGAAGCTCTTACTTTTATAAAAGAAAACTTATCGTAATGGAGTATGCTGGACATATTAGGTGATGATATTTCTGGTAGTGCCTATTTTAATTGAAACAGGCGATTACCTATACAAGCGCTGTGGTTTGAACGTATAGTAAAGTGTAGGGCATACCTCCTCAGATGATAGCATTGATGCGGGATATTATATCCCGCATTTTTTTTCAATAAAAAATTTAGAGGTGATTAGCTTGAAAGTATTGACATCATTTAAAGCGATTCCGCAAATCAAAAAAGAGCTTTTAGAGAAGTTTCCAAATGTAGATTTTTCTTTTCAGCCAACAATGAAAGAAGCTGAAGCGGAGCTTGATAGTGCTGAAATTTTAGTTACATATGGTGAGGATTTAAACGAGGAATTAATTGATAAAGCGAAAAAATTAAAGTGGATTATGGTTTTTTCGGCTGGGATTGAGAAAATGCCTTTTGCGGCCATCAAAGAAAAGGGGATTTTAGTTACGAATGCCAGGGGGATATCGAAGACCCCGATGGCCGAGTATACTATCGGTATGATGCTCCAGGTTGCTAGGAAAACAAAACTATTAATTGAAAATGAAAAGCAGGAAATCTGGGATCGAAGGATAAAAATGGTTGAGATATCAGGCAGTACAATTACAATCATTGGTACGGGTGCAATTGGCTGTGAAATTGCGAGACTTGCAAAAGCTTTTCATATGAAAACGATTGGTATTAATCGTAGTGGTCGGAAAGCGGAATATTTCGATGAAGTTTATACAGTTTCTGAAATGGACCAGGCGATTGAGCAAGGGGACTATATCGTATCGGTATTACCTAGTACACCTGAAACATATCATTTATTAAAAGACCATCATTTTGAAAAAATGAAAGATGATTGTGTATTTATAAATATTGGGAGAGGCAGTATAGTTGATGAAAAAGTTTTATTAAAAGCGCTAGAAAACAATCAAATTTCCCATGCCATTTTAGATGTTTTTGAAACAGAGCCGTTAGAAAAAGGCCATCCTTTTTGGAAAATGGACAATGTGACAGTTACAGCTCATCTATCAGGGATTTCGCCATTATATCAGCCACGAAGCTTAGAAATATTTGAATACAATCTCAAAGAGTATATTTCAGGTGAAAATAATTTTATAAACGTTATTGATTTAGACAGGGGGTATTAATGGTGAAAATTTATACAAAAACAGGTGATAAAGGAACGACATCGCTTGTTTATGGTGAAAGAGTATCGAAGACAGATCCGCGCGTTGAAGCTTACGGCACTTGTGATGAAGCAAATTCACTAGTAGGCTTGGCATTAAGTTATGTTAAAAAGGAAGAGTTTGCAGCAAAGAAAGAGATAATTGCTGTTTTTCATCGTGTTCAAACTTGTCTTTTTCATGTTGGGGCTGAAATATCAACCCCTGCAGGCAAAGAAGTGAAATGGAAAATAACTTTAGAGGATATTACAGAGCTAGAGAAGGTCATGGATCAATGGAGCGAAAAAATACCACCATTACAGAGTTTTATACTGCCTGGTGGACATCAAGCAGGCGCCAGCTTACATGTTGCCAGGACAGTCGTTAGGAGAGCAGAAAGAAACGCAGTCGCCATTGGTGAGTCTGTCAATCCGCTTGTGTTATCCTATTTAAATCGCCTCTCAGATTTCTTATTTGTTGCTGCGCGCTATATTAATTATTGCTTAAATGAGGAAGAAATGGGGCTTCATCAATAGCCGTTGCAATGCTGGAGAAGGAAAACATTGGTGTTGACAATCCAACTAGTGCAAATGTACAATAGTAATAATCAGATTATAACTATTATAAAGTAATAATTTATATACTGAAGAGAGGTGCATGACGATGTCAGAATTACGTATTCAAGAGGCAATGGAGACATTAAAGGGGTCGGGAGTTCGAATCACACCGCAGCGTCATGCGATATTGGAGTATTTACTCGAATCGATGTCACACCCAACAGCAGACGAGATTTATAAGGCGCTAGAAGGGAAATTCCCTAATATGAGCGTTGCTACCGTTTATAATAATTTGCGCGTGTTTAAGGATGTTGGGCTAGTGCGTGAATTAACTTACGGTGATTCCTCAAGCCGTTTTGATTGTAATATTACAGACCATTATCACGTTATTTGCGAAGAATGTGGTAAGATTGTGGACTTCCATTATCCGGGTTTTTATGAAGTAGAAACGCTCGCAGAACATGTTACAGGATTTGAAGTAAGTCATCATAGAATGGAAGTATATGGAGTTTGCCAAGAGTGCAAGAACAATCAAAAACATTAATCAATGAAAAAGACAGGGACTACGCTATTTGCGTATGAACCTGTCTTTTCTTTTTTGTTAGTTATTTCTTTTTTGAATTGTATTTTTCATCAAATTCCTTGCCTTCAAGATTCGGGTCTAATGTTAACGGCTCATTACAGTACATACATAAATCTACACGACCAAGCATTTTTGTCGGTTTGTTACAGGATGGACAAACAACTTGTATCGTTTTCGTTGAGAGCATACCAATCCAAAAGTAAACAAGCGTACTTGCGATTATAAATAAAAAGCCAAGAAAAATAAAACTTACCATAACCCAGGCAGTAGTTTTAAAGAATATGCCGACGTACATAATTGCAATACCAACAAAAATGAGTAGAAGTGCAAATGTACGAATTTTATTGATTTTACTAGAATATTTTAAACCCATTCAAATTCCCTCCTAAAAATCGATTATATCACATCAATAAAATGAAAGGTTAGCGTGGATTGTGAATTTTTTGTCGAAAAAAGGTATTTTCAAATTTTTGTAGAAAATATATAGCAACCAAATTATGAAGAGTTTGTATGGAGGAATAAAAATGGATGAATTACTCCGACCTTTATATGAAGTAAAAGCTAATGATATAGAAACATTAGGAGTACTAATTTTAGATAAAACAAAAACAAGTAGCCTGTTGACTGAGCAATTTGATGCAATAATGCTTATTATAAAGAAATGTTCTGAAACAGAAGAATTGACATATGATGTCGACCATTACAATATTGAAGATAAGAAGATTGCAGTATTTATCGTACAGGAAAGTACGCTTTTACAATGGTTATCTGAAGTCAATCATCGCAAGTATCTCTTGTGGATTTTAAATGGAGGAATCTTGTTTGATAGGAATGAATATATAGTAAAACTTAGAAAAGGACTACTTGAATTTCCGACAGAGAAAAGAAAAAAGAAAATTGCGATTGAATTTGCTAAATTAATAAGACGCTATTTCAATGGAAAAGAATTATATGATGGAAAGCAATATTTAGACGCCTATAATCAAATGGCAAAAGCCCTACATCATTTAGCGAGATTATCTGTTATTGAGCATGGCTTTTATCCTGAATTAACTGTATGGAATCAGGTGAAAAGAATTGAGCCTGAAGTTTACGCTTTATATTTAGAGTTAGTTGAAAGCAATGAATTAATAGAAGAAAGGGTACAGCTGCTACTCTTGGCAATTGAATTTGCGATCAGTTCCCGTTCAAGAATAGGAAGCAGTTATTTAATAGAAATAATGAAATCTAAAAAAGATTCGTGGACGATTTCGGAATTAGTCAATGAAAAAGAACTGAAAGAGTTATCTGCCGACTTAGGATTACTTATGCAATATTTGGCGGCGAAACATATTGTTCAGATTGACAGTCAAGAAGTGGATGGACAAAGTATATTTCAAATGAAATATGAAGCTAGATAAAATGGTGGTTCTTACGAATATTTGGTGAAAACAACAACACCCATATAATTGTATCTAAACTTATTTTGTCAATATAATAATTACAACCTATACAGAACTCTCTTTTCTAATAATTTTAATCCAGCACGACCGTAAGTCATTCTTTTAATTGTTTTTAATCGATTGATTTGTCCTTCAGACAATCCGTTACTATATGGTAACAAAAATGAATTTTTCACTGCTTGTAAATCACTTCTTAAACGAAGAGCATAGTGATAAAAGGGGTTTTCTCGATTTGATAATTGCTCTGTAAGCCATTTTAAAAACAAATTATAATCTCGTGTTTGCAGGGATTTCCGATAAGTTTGGATGATATCGTATAGTGGTTTCAATCGGCCATATTTATTAAGGCATTTTTCCAAAGAACTTGTTTCATTCAGATTCAAATTTTCTGCTAGCTTCCATATTATTGCACTTAATTTTCTTCGAGAAAGTTGGAAAATATCATTCTTAGATATTTGATGTTTTCGTTCTTTACGAACCTTCTCGACCACCTTGCGGATACTGGAAAATGTGTCATCATAGCCATTTTGTTTTAGTATTTCATAAATGGTTTTTACTGTTTTCCCTTCAAGTTCAAGCTCAATAATTTGATTATAATATTGGTTTGCGGGTCTCTTTCGTCTGCGCTGAGAAATGGGTGGTAAAGTCATTTGTATATATTTTTTGATTGTTCGTCTGTCTAGTTGATATTCTCTAGCTAGCCTTGAAAGGCTTCTACCGTTTCGATGCTCCATTTGTATTCCTTGAATTAACTTCCATTTCTGGGTTTGACGTTCTTTTGTAATCTGTTCTGCGCGAGTTAGTTGAATTTTTTGCGGATTCTTCGGTGCTTCGTACCAGGTTATTAATGGCGGGATTAGGGTACAAAGAATGGTATCAAGATGTTTTTTGGCATTTTGAATAAAGTGCCAACGGTCATAAACCTGAAGAATAGAGTGGTTGGCATTAGAAATACCTTGGCGATACCCGGTAAAACCATCACGACTAACAACTTTA
This sequence comes from Bacillus sp. (in: firmicutes), assembly GCA_012842745.1. NCBI lineage: Bacteria > Bacillati > Bacillota > Bacilli > Caryophanales > Bacillaceae > Bacillus > Bacillus sp. (in: firmicutes). The sequence goes on from DUSF01000016.1 coordinate 53,643, forward strand.
ATGAACGGATGATTCTGAAGCCATGCAGTGACTGTTTCGGGAAGTCGATTAGGTAAAATAGCTAAAGGACAATGGGTTTCAAGATCACAAATAAGAGTACCATAGGTGTGTCCTTTACAAAATGCAAAATCATCGATTCCCACGAAAGGGAGACACCGTTGGTGTAATATCTGTTTTACGAATTAGATTAAGTAAAGTATCATGGCTAACGGGAATATGGACCGCGTGAGCAACTCTCTCGGCGGCCAAACAACTAGTTGAGAAAGCTATTTTTCGTAGAACATTTTCAGCTCTAATTGTTCTCCGCCCATTGGATGATAATCCTTCAAATCGTTCAGTAAAAATCTTAACATGGCAATCTGGATTATCACAGAACCACTTTCTTGTCAGAATAAGCAATTGAACAGGATGTTCGCTAATAGGAAGGTCTTGTACCTTTCGTGTATATTGGCTGTGAGGACGAAAGCTAGTAGTAGAGCAGACAGAGCAAGAAGAGAAAGACCTTATGCTCTTTACTATTAAATGTAGAGTATCATCAACGGTTGAAACATAGACTAACTCCATAAAAGGATCAGGAGGTGACCAAGAAAGAGTCATCATTTTAATCGCCCCCTTTTCTTTTATTATATCACTCTAGCATAGTATTAGTCTTCTCACCAAAATTTCGTAAGAACCAAAATGGTATTGACCTTATAGGAGCTGCATGATATATTAAAGAACGTCGCTGCAAATAAAAAGCAGCGACGAGTTGAATAAAAAATATTGACATCTTATTTTTGAGATGATATATTGAAAAAGTCGCTGTGAAAAATAGAATAAAAACTTTTAGCAAAAAAAGTTGTTGACTTCTATGAAGCGATTTAGTAAAATAAAATATGTCGCTACAATGAAAGCGACAAACAGAAAATGTTCTTTGAAAACTAAACAAAATGTCAAGCGTGCAAAAAAAAGGTTGGATAGTAGAATCCAACAAGCAAGTCAGTAAAATTTTTGAGCAATCAAACCCTTTTTGGAGAGTTTGATCCTGGCTCAG
>DUSF01000017.1 GCA_012842745.1 Bacillus sp. (in: firmicutes)
CAAGCTATCTAAATAATACCCCAGTCCTCGGCCTTGTAAAAGGTGGGGACTATTTGTCTTGGAGTATCTTAATAATAACTTAATCCTCATCTACGGAGTAGGTGGGGATAGTTTGACGCTTACCTTTAAAAAGCCGTTTATATGTTTTTGCTATAGTTTTTTCTAACCCAATATGATAACCAATAAGAAAATTTCCTTGAGTAGTTTGAAAATAGGGATATCCTTGCTTAGGATTAGGTTGTTTCATATATAAATAGCTGTAATTTGTGAATTCACCTTTTAATATTTGTTCACGCTTTGTTATGCCACCTATTGGGTATCCTGTATCGAGTTGGGACAGATATAATTCATCAATAAAATCAGAAACAACCTCTACAAACTTTTCATCAGATATATCTTTAATATTTCTACTCAAATAGAGTGTAGACTGTGGAAAGTATTCCAGTGTTATTTGATCAAAATTTAGATTTGACGCTTCTTCCATTAGACTAATCTTTGCCTCAATAATCTTTTCATTCATTTCAATTTCTTGCTTTTTTTGTGTGATTTCTGCTTTTTGCTTATACATCAAAGCTAAAAATTCTTCAGGAGATTTATTTTGAGTGTATTGTTGAATTTCATGTAGAGACATCCCTAAATCCTTCAACAAATCAATAACATTGAATAAATCTAACTGCCGAATTGAATAATACCGATATCCTTTAGAGTTCTTTAAAACAGGTGATAAAAGTCCAATTTGATCATAATAAAACAGTGTTTGCTTATTAACTTTACACAGCTTTGCAAATTCACCTGTTGTAAAATACTTAACGTTATTTTCTTTCATGTTTTTCAACTCTCCTCTTGACTATATAGTTACTATATACAATAAGATAAATTTGTAATCAATAATTTTAAGAAAGGTTATGACATTATGTTTAGGGAAATTCGAGACATCACAAGCTCGAATAAGAAAGAAATTTTGTTATTAAATATTGCTGAGGAACAACGCGGTTTTATTGAATCAATCCCTCAATGTTTAAAAGAAGCTAGGGAAGACTATCGTTTTGTGCCTGTTGGCTTATATGAAAATGGCACAGCGGTTGGCTTCGCAATGTATGGGAAGTTTGAAGAACAAGTTTGGTTGGATCGCTTTTTAATAGATGAGCGATTCCAAGGTAAGGGGTTAGGTAAATACTTCCTTCAAGAAATCATCCTATTTTTAGAGGAGAAATTTACGGGTCATGATATTTATTTAACTGTTTTTAAGGACAATACTCGTGCGATTCAATTATATAAACGATTTGGCTTTTTCTTCACTGGCGAAAAATATAAACGAAATGAAGAAATAATGCGGAAGAAAGTTGACATTGGGGGCAGTCCCCCTATTACGTTGTAAATACTCTAGCTGGAGGGTTTAAAATGAGTAATTTGGGTTACAGAAAGATTAGAACAAGTGATTATAGCAGGGTGAAAGAACTAATTAATGAAGCATTTAAACTTGATCACTATACTTCAAATCCAAACATGTTAGATATTGTTTTAGAAATGTATTTAAGAGGCTGTCTTCTTGAGCAAACCTATACTGAAGTTGTAGAAGAAAATGGAGAAGTGATTGGTTTATTATTTGGAAAAGTAAATGAGAAAAATCATGTTCTAAAAAATGCACCTCACCTCTGGGCTTTGTTTATCTGCAGAGTAAAACTATTATTTACGAATAAAAAAGAGAAAGCATCCTTACATGATTACAAAAAAATCACGAATTCCTATAGTCATCTAATAAAGGAATGCCATGATCATTTTGACGGAGAGGTCGTACTTTTTATCGTTGGCGAAAAATGCCGAGGCAAAGGGATTGGTAAAACGCTTATGAAACATTATTTAAATTTTTGCAAGGGGAAAGAGATTAAAAGTTTGTACCTATTTACCGACACAAAATGCAACTATGGATTTTATGAAAATAATGGCTTTATAAGAAGAGGTCAAAAGCTGATTAACATTAATACAATCAACGGACCATCTGATCTAGGCGTTTACTTATACTCTTATAGAATGAACGAAAAATAATTGATCATTTATAAAAAGTGACTTATCTAGATAGACAGTATTAAAAAATCCTTACAAATGAACACAAAGCCTATCGACCATTTCCATAGGGTTTTTACTTATTTCATCCATGGAGGCTTGCGCTGCTTTACGTATTTCATCGACGGATGAAAAAAATATATTATAGATTACAGATTTCTTTAACCATCCACATAGTCCCTCGACTAAATTCAGTTGTGGACTATGTGGATGATAGACAAGCCGTATTCTGTCTTTGTTTTGCTCCAAAAATGGCTAAATTCAATTCGCATGATGAATACGAGCATTTTCCAAAATTAATACCGTTTTTCCGTAAAGAAAAACGCAATGTCTGGAAACCCTTTGTTTATTAGCTTTTTCAGCCCTGCTATTTCTCCACCCTTGACATCAAGACAACACACTCGACGTGGCTCGAGAGGACATGATGAATGTCATTTGAGTTTGTCCGTTCTCGGAAATATATCCACTGCGTTTTTGGAACTATCGGTAGACGGGAACATATCGACTATATCGTATAAAAGAAAGATGCGTCTTAACTTCAAATTTAGATTGTACTTATAATCTCATTGACAAATTGGAATTTGTCACTATAATTCAAAGAGCACATTTTCATAGTTTTGAACGTAATATTTAATATTCTTCCTGCCCTTTTGAATAACTGTATGTCTCTCTGATTCCAGCATCTTTCTCTGCTTTTCCACACCACCAGGATACTTTGGATTCAATTCACCATTTGCTTTTAATGTTCTCCAATATGGTGTTTCATTCTCACTTCTTTGGTAACTTGCCCATTCAAAGCTGTCGTTGCTGAATTTATATAAAATCTTTAATCAATAAATTCCTTCAATGCTCCTCGGAAAGCGGTGTGCCGTGGGTATCTTTCCAAATACCTATTTATAACTATACTTTTTGCCATCCTCATGCCTAGAGACTCTTTTACTTCTCCCAATGCAGCTGCCAACAAAGCAACATCATTGTATTTATTTCTGTATTTTCCACCTACAATACCATCTATTCTTTTATCAATTATGGATTCAAGCCACTCAACATGTGAATTCAGGTCTTCCACAGTTATTACATAATTTAGTTTCCATAAACGAAAGATATTCCAAAATATTTCTTCACCTTTTTGCACACTCACTTCAGTTTCAAATAAAGAACTTTCTTCCATGAACAAAAGGTTTTTGTTCTCATGAAATCCTATTCTTCTTAAAACCCGGGTTGATATTTTTTTGCCTGCTTTTCTTAGATTATGATCCGCATATAGATACAATAGCATCAAATCTAACCCATGACTGATAAAATTACCACTCCAGCCCAAGGGATTTTTCTGTTCCGTACACCATTTTTGTATTTTATCAAAATATCCCGAAAAAAAGCATAGATATTTATACTCTATTTCATTAATATTATTTTTAGCTGTTTCAGATATGTGATTGTAGTGATTATTTGATATGCTCAAGGTTTTTATTCTTTTTTCTGCAAGATCTTTATATTCCCTTGTAACTTCTTCGTTCACAAAAATTCTTAAATAATTCGGTATCGTTGAATTGGAGTAAAATGCTTCATACCAACATTTTCTCATGAATTCAATATCATTGACACAATGTGATGCTTGGGCAGTCTTAATAGCAATTTCACCGCGTATTTTCAAATCATTTTCTATTCTATCAAGCGCCTCTTTTCCAATCTCTTTCATTTTCTCATAATCATGAGTCTTTTCATATTCCAATAGGGCTGCCAGATAAACGGATGGATGCTCTTTGTAGCCTTTTCTCGCCATTTCCAGCAAACCCTCTGTCCCTTTATAATATAATAATCCTTCCTTTAATAAACGTGCCGAAACCTCTCCGCTCTGTTTCATAAGAAAATTAATCCACGACTGAAAAAACAGATCAGTTTCTCTTAACTCTTCTCTACCTATCGAGAAAATGTCTTCAATATGAATCTCTTTAAAATAAGGGTATGTGAAATATGAATACAAAACACTTGCGCGTTGAACAGCCGCATGTAATTGATAATTTGAATACAGTACATCCAGTGCAAGCACCTTTAAGTTTACTCCAACCAATTTTTCATCGACCATTTCTTCAAGGTCTAATTCAAAAGAATCGCCGCCATCCTCATCTTTAACAAATATTGGGGTATCCATTACCAATTTAAGAATTGTCACTGCTTCTTCATATCTGCAATCATTCATACAGTCATGCGCAAATAAAACTGCTTCCTCAATTATCCTGCCAATACCCTCATTGTCCTCATATTCCCACATCCATTCACTTGACCAATATCCATTAGAATAATCTTCATATCCTTGGGCCGTTAAACACAATTCGCCATTTTCTATATCAGTAAAAATTTGCTTTATATCATTTATCTTTTCTTTTACTTTCTCATTAGGTATTAGTCTTTTATGCTGAAGCTTCTCCTTACTATCTTCCCGTTTATCTTGATTATAGCAATCTTCAAGTAGCTGTAGAAAAGACTTTCTCTCGCTTTCGGGTGTTTTCCTCGCAATATTATTTAGACATCTCCTTAATTCCTCTATGCCCATACTGTTTAATATTTCATTTGACTTCTGAACAAATATTTTCTGTTTCATTTTGCCCCCCATGTATCCCTCTGCTTCATATTTATCATAAAAATCTATAATTTTCTGCATCACATAATAATTAGCCAGTAATTCTTGTGATAGTTTCGTATCCCTTAATTAATACAACGTTTCATTTTTGCAAAATACCCCGCCAAAACGGTTGGAATCTCAATTACCGCCCAGTTGCATCCATTAGGTTTTTCCACACTACTTTTCCATTTAATTTAATAGTGATTGCCCGGACATGGCAACATAAGCATTAAATGCGTGATGATACTAAAATAACCTCATCTGCTCCGAAACTGATTTACTATTCTCAGTTACATACCCCATCGATTTATACCCGGCTAACCTTTTTTCATACATTGCCTTTAATACTGGGACATTTACGTCTACATAATCATACACTTGAACTTCTTGTTTACTATGGAAATGACGGTGAAGCCGACCAACATATTGTTGAAGAGTTCCCTTCCAAGATATTGGCATTGTTAAGAATAAAGTATCTAACCGTGCATCATCAAAGCCTTCTCCAATGTATTTTCCAGTTGCAATCACTAACCGCTCCTCATCTTTTGGAATAGCTGATAGACGTTCAAGCTCCTTTTTCTGATTTTTTTTCTTCATGTTTCCCGCTAACACAATGATGTTCTTAGCGAATCCACTAAATTGATTTTTCAATCTTTCCAGATGGTCGAGCCGTTCGGTTAAAATAATCGGAGAACGTCCCTTTTCCAGTGACTGTAATACGTCGTCAAAAATTTGAAGGTTTCTGTTTGAATCTGATGTGAGCTCCTCATATATCTCATGAAATTCAGTTTTCTTTGTACTAAAATTGGTTTCCTTCAAAATTAGCACATGGCTAAATGGACGAATTTTCGCCTGGTTTTTCTCATCAATCTTATAACGAATAGGCCCACACTGCATCATAATAATTGGGTGCATTCCATCTTTCCGTTTCGGTGTAGCTGTCAGTCCCAATACATATTTTGGGCGGATCTTTTTCAACACATTTTCAAAAGTGATTGCTGAAATGATATGGCATTCATCCACAATGATTTGTCCATATTGGGTAATAAAGGATTTTAACTGACCTCCGTAATTCAAACTTTGTATCGTTGCGACATCTACCCTTCCGGTTATTTTATTTTTCCCTCCACCAATTTGTCCGATCTCACCTCTTGGTATATTCAAAAATTCCGAAAGCCTCTCTACCCATTGCTTCATTAATTGATTCCGATGCACTATTACAAGTGTATTCACCTTTCTCTCTGCAATAATCGCTGTGGCAACAACCGTTTTACCGAATCCAGTAGTCGCGGACAGAGTGCCCAGATTATCTGCTAACAATGTATTTACGACCTCATTTTGTTGCGACGATAATGTCCCGTGAAAATTAACATCAACACTTTCGCCCTCATATTGATTGTCCACAATATCTAGGTTGATTGATTGCCCCGCAAGAAAATCAATTAACTCTTTCAAACATCCCCGCGGCAATATCAAGGAATCCTGTTCATCATCTGTGCATTGAATCCTACTCGGTATTTCGTGTGTAGATAACCTTTTGGCTTTTGCTTTATAATACTTTGGGTTATTAAATGATGCGATATTAGCCATTTCAGATAATAAGGCTAGAGGAATTCCAGTCTTCTTAATATGAATACCGTTTTTTAGTTCAATTTTTATTTCTCTAGGTGGCGATACTGGTGTTTCAACTTCATTTTTAAGAACGGAAAGAATACTATCCTCTGTCATTTTTCGTACTGTTGATAAATACAACCATTGGTCCGGATAAGGAATAAAATGCTCATCAACAAATAAACTATTTCCATTTCTCCTAGGTACCTTCTGAAGCGGAAGCGCAATAAGATTCCCGAAACCTCCTTTTGGCAAATTGTCTTGGTTAGGAAACATCCGATCAAATGATTCCAGAAGAAATCCATCATTTTCTTCCTTTGTTTTCTTTAACAGAACGATTCCCAATTTCCTTGTGATTGTTGCAGAAACCATTGACGAAAAGAAAATCCATATATGGGCTCCATTACCAGATCTGGACCTTTCAATGTGAAAAGGAATCCTCATCCACTTGCAAGTTTCAGAGAAAGCAATTACATCTTGTTCCCATTGCTTTTTATCAAAATCAACAGCCAAGAACGAGCAAGTTCCATCTGGTAACAATGGATAGATCCCAATAGTCTTTTTACCATCCAAATGGTCAATATATACTTGATCAGTCAGAGGTAGCAGTTTGCGATGTTGGCTCTGTTCACTTTGAACATCTAATCTTTGGAAGGTTGTTTTTTTAAACTCACGTGCAGGCATGTACCTTTTATTGCCATCTGCCGATTCCCAGCGTAAAGCATAGACATCTGTCCTGCCTTTAAATAAACCTTTCAGCAACTGTACTTTCTCTTCTAAAGATGATTGTTTCGTTACTATTTTACTAGTGTTAGCCGTGGTTTGATTATGCATCATTTTCGTCAATAATTGCTTCAGATAATGATTTTCCTTTTGCAATCGTTCGAATTCATTCATAATGATCCCTCGGAATTAGATTATGATTAATATCATTATAACCAATTTGTGTGAGAGAATATCAAACGAAAGCGAAGGATGAAACTAAAAGAGCCTAATTCTTCAACCGGAATTGGGCTTTGTACAACTTTTTCACTTTACCCATTTTGCATATCATAAAAAAACATCAATTTTAATTTCAACTGACACCTTTAACTAAATCCTATCCTATCTTCGATTATTTAAATAGTCGATTATTGGAATGTATGTTTTTAACTAATTTTTGTACATTTTTAGTGACACTTTTTCCAAAGTATCTTAAATATTGTGATAGCTGTATTGAAGGATGTTATAATAATGCTAACAATGAAAGGATGTGAGATAAATCCATGAAATGGACAGATGTTAGAAAATTGTATCCAAATCAATTTGTGAAACTTAAAGTGTTATCGTCCTATATTAAAAATCAGCAAGAAATTATTGAGGATGTAGCTGTTATAGCACCTGTATCGGACGAGTTGGCAACGAAAGAACTGTTAAAATCTAAAGGTGATGAATTGGTTTATCATACAATTCATGAGAGTATTATTCTTGAAATTCGTCAAGATGTGGGTATAAGGAGATTGGACTACCATGAAAATCAAGTATGAATCCGGGTTACTTCTATTAGATATCACTTTAACATTTAACGGAAAGAGTAAAGTAATTGAAAATATGGTGTTGGACACGGGAGCTGCTAAAACGCTTATATCCCAAGATGTTGTTGAAGATATTGGTCTTACAGTTGATTTAAATGACAGGATTGTTACCTACTTCGGAATTGGAGGGAAAGAACATGCATTCAGAAAGCAAGTTGAAACTATTGAAATTGGCGATTTTACCGCTGAAAATGCAGAGGTAGATTTCAATGATTTTGGATATAAAGACATTAATGGATAACTCGGATTAGATTTGTTATTGGAAGCCTGATTCATTATTGATTTATTCCAATTAAAGATGAACAGAAAAAATTAGTAATGTTCAAAAATACACTTCTGCCCCATGAGCCCCATAAGAATATCCACTTTTTTGGTTGATCCAATTTTCCAGATTCAACAATATTTATTAAAACGAATATAAGATTATTTTATGTCTTCTAGATATTTACTCCCAACATTGGTTAGAGCCGGCAACGAAAAAAAATCCCCGCTCTCTGCCACATCAGGCTAAAGCTAGGGTGATTTTTTTATTTATTGTTTCATAAAAGGAATTAGCGAAGATTATTATTTTAATTTTAGCAACACACAGCACTCAACATGGCTCGAGAGGACATGATGAATGTCATTTGAGTTTGTCCGTTCTCGGAAATATATCCACTGCGTTTTTAGAACTATCGGTAGACGGGAACATATCGACTATATCGTATAAAAGAAAGATGCGTCTTAACTTCAAATTCAGATTGTGCCCATAATCTCATTACAAATTGAAATTTGGCAATCACTTTTTATTAGGTCTTCTTTTGATAAGCAACAATTTTTCCATATCTGCAAATAAAGAAGTATCTATTAATTCAAACATCATCCATTTTCCGTCATGATAGGTCTTGGTCTCATCATAGACTTTTTGCACTTCAAGGGAATAATTTTGTTTATCTGTTTCAAATTTTGTCCGTTCATGTTTTCCCAAAATAACCATAAAGCCAAAGCAATTTTCTTTCGCATATAATGCACAAAGCGTTTTTCCACATCTGCGATATTTGTACTCATATTCCCATGCTTTGCCTCCATTGTTCCATAAATGTTCCATGTCATATTTTTGTTCAATCATGCCACATAATGCTGTCCAAACTTCAAATAATGGTTTCCCGATTAAAGCAATCAAATCCTCACTTGTGGGTACTTTATCCATTATTAACTGTTGACGTGAATCATAATACTGTGTTTTAGGAAAAGACGGGGCAATCTCAATGGCTGCCATTGAACCTTTTAATACAAGGAAACCATTATCCATAATTATTCCTTTCGCCTTCGCTCCTCTAGCCGCATGAATATAGAAATATCGTTCTTCCTCAATTGTCCAATTAACTTGAATATTGTTTTCTCTAACTCTTGACCTTTTACCGTAAAACGCCATCAAGCAAGCATTTTTAAAAGACTGCCATTGATTATCATTTAAATTTAAAATCTCATCCATCGTAAATCTTAAAATTTCACAATTGAAACTTTTAAAAATCCATTCTTCCGAATTTCCCCTTCGTTCTTCTGGCAATATTGAAACTAAATTTTCAACTTCTTCACTTGGATAAATTAATTGAACAAGATTTTCTTTGGTATATGGTAACAAAAATAATCTGTAATTCATAATATTACAGGCTATATTTGCTTTATTATTATTCAATGAATAACGGAAAGCACATTGTTCCCTTACTTCTTCAGGGATGTTTCTTTTTATCATCTCATATACAATTCTTATTTTTTCGGCATTCTTTTCACTTAAATTACACTGCTTGATTACAATATTTAATGCTTCGATTTCATCTAATATTTCTGTTTCATTAATTGCATTAACTTTTGATTGCAATTGATGGCTCATTTTTGGATTAATAATTTTCTTATTAGCGGTATCCAATTCTTTTTTTACTGTTGAAGCCACTTCCTTTTTAGCACCAACAGTTAAAAGTTCATTTTCAATATTTAACAACAATTGCTGATCTACAATTCCAGCACGATCCCACAACGAAGATAAATCTTGTGAAATCTGTTCAATTCCATCTTTAACTAAAACCCCATATTCGAGATTATGAAATAAGCCATTAGGTGTAAAATTAGCCGATGTAATAACAGCTTGTTTATTATCAAATAAATAAACTTTTGCATGTAGATTTGAAAAGTAGCGTATTTCAACATGATTTAGTTCCAGTAAATTGTAAATAGCATCTAAATCAGATGCATTTGTGAGAAAATCATGCAAGGATAACCTAGTTAAAACTCTAATTTTCCCCACCCTAAAATCGGACATCTTTTTAATCAAAGAATTCATTGAGATATAGGGTGCAACAATAAAAATTTCAACTTCCGATTGTTCAAATAGTTGTTCTAATTTTTCTCCAATATAATTATCATCATTTTTATGATTAGTTAAGAATTGTACAGTCATTCTGAAAACTCCAATCATTTACTGTGTGTAATATTATTTTCAACAATAACTGCAAAATCCCTTTCTTCATTTATCAAAACAACAACTTCCTATCATAAAACTTCAAACTCTTTACCGACTGTACTAATTGAACAGCACCATATAAACTATCTGGAGCATCGTCATGCTTGCAATGTTTGTTATAATCCTTTATTTGGTTACTATACCTTATATTTGAAGTATTGAATAGAATGTGTCCCTTCTTCACATCTGGCTCTAAACTTATGATTCTCTCATGTTTCTGCCCTTTCGTTTGCACACTTTCAATCGGTAAATGAATCTTGGCTTTCCACAATTCCTCTTCAAATTTCTGCTTCATATAACTTTGTGCTTGGTTCGTTTCAAAGCCAATTTTTTCAACAGGATATGTATTCAATTTATTAATCACTTCCTGAAATAAATCGTCAGGTAACATCTTATAAATACTGCCATCCACAACATATCGTTGCTTCGTTTTTCGATGTTGTCCTAATATCGTGATTGCTGAGTAATCATTTTTCTTCCCTGCTTTAATGGCTGGGTCAATATACATGACCACTTCCATTTCCTCAAATTCAGGCAACTCACTCCAATACTCCAAGTTCTGAAATATGTAATCATCGGTTGACCGTGGATCATTCTGCATTTCCTTATAGAATGACTTATCACCCATCGCTTGTTTCTTTTGCATCAAATAATAATAATCCAAATATTCATTCCATAAAATTTCTGTCCCCTCAAGCATCTCTTCTTTATGAGCATTAAAAAAAGACAGGGCTGTGTTTATCCTGTCTAAGTCTGATAAATCATTATAAAGTTTCTCCCATTTAGACCAGAAATCATCTCGTTCTGACCATTGAATAATCGCTGCCTTCTTAATACTTCTAACACCTGGAATTCTTCCTTTTAACAAATCGGACATTAAATCTTCTTCATGCAGAATTGTACCGACAACAAGAATATTCGTATCCCTAGTGCCAATTGGAATAACTACATCCCGAAATGTTGATTTAACTTGTTCACGTTTTGTTTCCGATTTTGCGGTATCATCTTTAAGCAAGTCATCCAGTAATACTAGTGTTGGTCGATGATGTTTATAATGGACACCCCGAAGCGAGCCATCAATTCCACGAATCATTATGCAACTATCCAAGCCACTTCTAGACTTAATCCAAATCTCATTGTTGTTCCAGCGGTTGCCTTTCTGAATACCAAAATCATCAATGAACAATTGGTTATTTTCTAACTCATCCTTAATCATATCGAGAAATGGCAAAGCAATTTGTTCTGTTGCTGAAATGATCAATGTGAATTGTGATTTATCATAAAGTGTGGCATATAGCGGAAATAAAAAAGAATTAATCGTACTTTTGCCATGCTCACGAGGTAAGCCAAAAGCGTTGATTAATCCTTTGTTATTAAGCATATATCATAATTCTGTAAATAGTTCCTGATGGAATTGACCAAATTGGCGATCAAAGTATTTAGGAAAATAGCATAATGCAAAAAATTCAATGTCCAACTCACCAAGTAGTTTACGAAGTTCTAAGAATGAAAATTCTTCGATGAGTAGTTTGATTTTATCATTATTGAAATGCTTTTGAAGATATTGCTTGAGAAGTTGATGTCCATCATTTTTCATAACGTATATGTCACCCCCATAATAAAAAACTCCTCCTAATGTAAAAATTAGAAAGAGTTTTAATGTACATATCCATTGACTTCATTGTTAATTCTTCGTGCCCAATATTCATCATCATAGTGCATAACATACTCTGGATTTTCATTTAAAGTTTTTATAAAACTTGAATTCCCAACGATTTTTTCAGCTTCACCTAAATTACAGTTAAAAAGCATTGCATAAGATTCCACCACATAATTTTTCATTTCTAAAATAGCTTGTTTACTCATTTATTACCTCACCCCACTTCATATATGAATAGCTTAAACAATTAATAGCTTCTGCTGTATGCAAAGAAACTTGATTGTACTTTTCTTTTGTAAATCTGTACGGCTGGATTCCCTTTTTAAATTCTTCCCAACTAATCAAACCCAAACTATACTTTTTAATCGTTGGAAACAAATTTGTATCTGCAACATCACCATAAACATAATCAAACATTTGATTCCAATTGTGATAATCAGATTTAACTTTATTTGCTCCTATACGATTATTGTAAATAAATTCAGCCCATTTGTCACTAACATGGGTAAAATATTCACCAGTTAATTTTGACAATTTATGGTCATCTAAATTATACGCTATTACTAAAGGAACTGCAAACGCTCGCTCAATATGTGGATTGTTTTGTCTAATTTGTCTGATTTCATTATTGTAGACCCCTGTTTTAACTTCTGCAAATTTCATAGCCTGTTCAAAATTTAATGTAACATAAAAGCCCCTTCCAAAATCAGTGTTAGGATTACTTTTAGATAAATCAATCCCATTTTTTAAGCTATGAAAATGTTCTGATACTGTACCATGATAGACGGTATTTGGCAATGTTATTTTAGTCACTTTATAACCCCATTTCTCCAATACTATTCTAACATCTATAAATAATACGAACTAGCCAAATAGATTAATTTCCCCATAAAATCATCAAAAAAATTTTCACACCTGTTGCTACCAACCACTTTTTTCAAAATAGAAGCACCCCACCCCTAGAACAAAAAAAGAGTGGCTTGTTTACCACTCAATATGCTCTAGGGCTTGCTCAACTTCCTTTGCTGTTGTTACTGTATAGATATTCGTTGTCTGGATATTCGAATGTCCAAATATTTGTTGGATCGTGGTCAGTTCCACTTGTTGTTTCACCAAAGTATATCCCAGAGAGTGCCTTATTTGGTGCGGAGTTACCTTTATATTTGTCCTGTCACCGTAATATTTCAATATTAGGTTAATGGCATTCCGTTTCAATGCTCCACGTTGACCAATCAATAGGTGTTCTTCGTCTGTTATCGGTCTAACTGCTAAGTATTGCTCAATGGCTTTCCTTGCATCTTTATTCAATGGTAGTGTTCTTTTTACATTACCTTTGCTATCACTATTATAAATACAACAAATTAAGAAGATTCTGTATTTTTAACAGGTATACGTCCTTCCCAGATGTTAAACCCCTAGGATATTTAACTATAAGATATTCAGGACAGATATTACTTTTCTCTTCTTTTGATTGATCCATTTTCTTGACATATCATGTGCTAAATTGTAGAAAACAATATCTCTTCTATTCTCTTTATCTCCTAGATATTGTATTGATAATGCTGTTTTTGGATATATAACGGTTACTAATAATGTCAGTTCTTTAATTTTTCTGATTACTGAATTATATATTGGGTTAACTTGGCTATCTGTATATAGTAAGTGCTGAATATGATTAACATCTGAATAGATTGTGATACTTCTAAGATGTATGTATTCGCTACGATTCTTTGTATCAACTAAATGATTCAGCGCATAAACTATAGCTAATAATTCTCCGTAAACGGAATTAACTGCCACTTCGACACTGAATACCTCTGATATAGTCCTTATTGACTGATTTTTGATAAAAACTAATCCAACACCAATCTTTTCCTGACTATACATTGAACAATCACAAAAAATTTTCAAAATCCTATTATCCCAAGAAGGTCTTGCTCTACTTTTTCTGATTCCTATTATTATACTTTCATCATTCTTACTTGGGTTGATTATTTGTTCACACTTTTCGCAAATACAGTGTAAGTTTAATGGTGTTCTTTTCCCACCATCTCTACTTGATTTTATCATTTCGATGTTATGACTCTCTTGTCCGCAAAATTGGCATCTGTAATCAGCTCTTGCTAATACTAAATCCCTTAGTTCTTCCTCATTAAATTGTTCAGAAATAGTTGACTTATCTTTAATAATTGCTCTACCTTGTTTAACATACAGTTTGGCATCGCTAATTTTTATTTTCCGTTTTTTCCCATCCTTTGTTTCCAATGTTATGACACCTTTTAATCGTTTTGTTCTGCGATTATAAGTAACCCCTTTATATATAAACGTTGTATTTCGGCTAGTAATCTTACATATATTACAAATGCGTGACCTCGAAGAAGTAAATTGGCTAATAAGTCTGTTTTTATTACAATTTATACATTCTTTTCTAAACTTAAGTTTTTCTCTAATCACTGGTAATCACCATCCTACATAGTATGCGATACCTGTCGGTTTCCTTTTACCATTAATTGTAGCATGTTTTCACTAAGAAAAGTTTATTGGTTATATATAAAACAAAATTCATCTACGAAAGCCTTATTTATATACCTCGTTTATCAGCTAGCGGCATTAAACATGCTTGCTAAAATTCAACATTACGTCTGATTGTTTTAATCAGTCATAACCATGACAAAAAGCACCTACATTTCTGCAGATGCCTTTATCACAACTAAATTACAATTCCGCTTTTACTTTAATCTCATTTTTTGATCTGTATACTCGTCATGCTTTAGCACTACGGAACATTTTCTATATATCATAAGACGATGAAGGGGGATATATCCATCCTAACATCTAATTGTGAATTCTAAATCCTCTGTCCACTTTTAGAAAACGCTATTTCCTTTTTAAAGATTGTATTTCTAATTCTAAACATTCAATTTCTAGACATAATTTAGATTTTTCTAGACATAATTTTGTTTTTTCCAAATCACATTCTTCTTTTCTTAATTTTAAAATGTTTATTGAATTTTTTAAATGAACTAAAATTACAGCAAAAAGAAACAATATAACACCAAAAGCTAGATAATCAATATAGCTAATATTCGAGAAATCAATTAATATAAAAGTAATTACAATCCATAAACTTAAGACAAAAATATGCATTAGCTCACACCCCTATTAACATATTATTCCACCCAAGTTTAATTATAACGTAATATTCCAAATTGGCTCTTACGACCTTTTGGGGAAGGCTCAAACTACACCTTTTGTGATATAATAATAGTAGCATGAAGGGAGGAATCTACCATGATTGAAATCCTTCATAGACTTGATAGGAATTTGAAATTGTTATATTCATTTCAAGGGGAAAATCGCCTAACCCTTATTTTAGAACTTGAAACAAAATCGGCGGCTTGTCCTTATTGCGGTCATTTTTCTTCACGCCCCCATAGTTCCTACACTCGGTCCGTTCATGATTTACCAATTCATGATCAAGAAATTTCTTTAATTATTCACTTGCATAAATGGTTCTGTGATCAAGAAAGTTGTCCTACTAAAGTCTTTACAGAACGGCTAAACTGGTTAAGCCCTTATCGCCGAAAGACCATTAGATTAGAAGAAACCTTGCGTACCCTAGCTTTCTCAATGAGTTGTCTTCAAGCTGAAAAAGTATGTCACCGTCTGCATATGCCAGCTAGTCATGATGCATTGCTAAATTTAATTAAAAGTACGGACATTCAATCTGAGCATGAAGATTCTCCCTTTTGTAGCTATTGATGATTTTGCTTTTCGTAAGGGGAGCTACTATGGTACATTATTTTGTGATTTAAAAACGGGACAACCTATTGATTTACTTGAAACAAGAAAACAGGAAGAAGTAACGCAATGGATTAAAAACCATTCGACTATTATGTTTATGACAAGAGATGGTTCCACTATCTACCGAAAGGCCATTGATTCTGTTGAACGACCAATTGTGCAAGTCATGGATCGTTTCCATTTGCTTCAGAATCTTCATCGGTATATGGTAAACGCATTACAACGAATGCTCCCTCAACGTTGGGAAAAGATTGAACAAAAAAATGAAGAAGCAGCTACAGAAAGAGATAATAAACAAGAATTCCCCCAACTAAATCCAAAACAAGAAAGGAAGTGGCAATTAATTCAGAACATCCAACTAGATCATCAAGCTGGAATGTCTTTTCGTGGACTTTCAAAGAAATACAAAATAGATCGCAGAACAATCTCCAAGTATATAAAAATGGAGAGTTTCCCCATTCAGAAAAGAAGACCACATCCTTCAATGTTAAATCCTTATTTAGAAACTATTTACCAAATGGTAAGAAACCATTCAACCTCACGTCAAATCTATGAATATATAAAAAAGCAAGGATTTAAAGGTGGCTTTGATTCAGTCCGTCGACGGGTAACATCAATCCGTAAGGAAATGCTGAAGACAGATCAAGTTCCACCAATTGTAAAATCTTGTCATCGGAAAGCTATTATGCATCTTTATTGGAAATTGCATCAACAATTATCCGATGAAGAACGTCAAAATCTTAATTATGCTCTAACCGCATTTCCTAACACTAAAGAACTATATGGATTTGTTCAATATTTTCGTGAAAATATAAACCAAAACGACTCCCAGTGCATTAAAAAACTTATTTCATCTATCAATAACCACATCACTCCAGAAATTAAAAGTTTTATAAACTATTTATACAAGGAACTTGATTCAATAGTACTATCGATTCATTACACATACAGTAACGGAGCAATAGAAGGGCAGATCAATAGATTAAAGACCATTAAAAGGTTGCTCTACGGACGTGCAGGTTTTCGACTTCTTAGAAAACGAGTGTTATATAGATGGTAACGATATTCTAGAAAAATAATTTCTTTTCTTATAAAAGAACTCCTACATTTTCACCAAAGTATCGTAAGACCCTCCAAATTACTCCACTATACATTGACATAAATAGTATATTATTACCTTACAAAATTTTGACTACAAATTCCTGAAAACCTCTTCATTTTTCCTTGCAATGATTTATTTATATCCTCATCCTACTTTTCAATCCAAAAATAAAATGCTCTGGCAAGGGAATTCCAATTTTCGCCACCAATGTACAGCACCTGCTATTATCAAATTACTTTATTTAATATAATCAACATAAAAAGCACCTACCTTCATCAAGTAGATGCCCTTTATCTTGCCTATATTACAACTCAGCTGCCACTTCAATCTTCATTTCTTTGCCTGTTTCTTCGTCTTTATAATCCTTATGATATAGCACTACGCAACATTCTATATGAGATGTATGCGGAAACATATCCACCGGCTGAATATATTCAACTTTATATGCCTTGCTTAAAAACTGAATATCTTTAGCAAGCGTTGATGGGTTACAGGATACATACACCATCCGCTTTGGTTTTAGCTTTAACACGGTTTGAAGAAAGTTTTGGTCACAGCCTGTTCGCGGTGGGTCTACTACGATAACGTCTGGACGCCATCCTTCTTTTTGCCATTTAGGTAGCCAATGTTCAGCCTTGCCTACGACATAGGTTGCATGTTTGAAATTATGTCTGGTTGCATTTAGTTTTGCGTCTTCAATCGACTCTGGGATTGTGTCCATGCCGCGGATTTCTGCTGCTCCATCTGCCAGCCAGAGACCGATTGTGCCGACACCGCAGTAGGCATCCACAATTTTTTCTTTCCCTGTTAATTGCGCTGCTTTTTTTACTTCATCATATAGCTTCACGGTTTGCTCAGGATTCAACTGGAAAAATGCCCGTGCTGAGAGTTCAAATGATAAATCCCCTAATGTTTCTTGGATGACTTCCTCACCTTCAAGATGGATTGTTTCCTCGCCAAATATAAGGGACGTTTTTTCCCCATTAATATTTTGCAAAATGGATTTGACTTCTGGTAGCTGCTTTTTTACTTCTGCAACAAATAGCTCTTTTTTCGGAAACTCCCTTTTTGCTGTAACGATGACGAGCTGAATCTCCCCTGATTGAAAACCAACTCTAGTGACAATTGTCCGTACAAGTCCTTGCCGTTTTCTTTCGTTATAAATTGAAATATCTAGATTTTGTAATATTCCTTTGACTACTTGAGTGACTTTGTTTGTACTTGGATGTTGAACCAAGCAATCGGAAATATCAATGAGTTGATGTGAGTTAATCCCATATAAACCAGCTAAAATTTTTTGGTCTTCACGCCCTACCTGTAGCTGACTTTTATTCCGATAACCCCATGGATGTTCCATCCCAATTGTTTCACGAATATCAAGTTGATCAATGTTTAGATTTGTGTGTCGTTCCAATGCTTGAATGACGATATCCCGCTTCTCTTTTATCTGCTGTTTGTAATCTAAGTGTTGTAACTGACAGCCACCGCATTCTTCATAAATGGGACAGAGCGGTTGAATGCGGTACGGTGATTTTTGACGGATTTTTTTTACTTTTGCCTCTGTATAATTCGGAAGAACCTTTGTGGCAACCGCGACGATGACCTCACCTGGTAATGCCCCTGGTACAAACACAGCTTGTTTTTTGAAAAAGCCAACTCCTTCACCGTTTATACCTAATCTTTTAATCGTGAGCGGAAATTCCTGTCCGACCTGTAGCTGTGCTATGTTTGTCTGATTGTCTTTAAATGATTTTGATTGGGGCCTTTTTTTATCGGTTTCGAAACTTTGCTTGTTTTGCTTTAACTTGGACATATTCTTTCTCCATTTCTTTATTGTCTATCCTCATTATATGTTGATTTTTTATATGCAGGCAAATTCTTGTTTTTTATTAGAAAAACCAGTAATAGGATGAAGCCCTAGTACTGGTTCTCTGTTTACGGAAAGACACTTATTGTCCAAGTTTGACCTATTATTGGCCGGAATCCATGTTTTATTGTCTGATTACCTTTTACTACCAAAAAACTCCGCTATTTCATATAATTCTGATACAATAACGGTTTTGGCATTGACTTTTCCAACATTAAATCATCTAAGCTTTTAAACGTATATCCTTTCTCCCTTAAAGTATCGATAACTTTTGAGAGAGCTCTAGCGTTATCCTCCGATACGGTATGCAAGAGAATAACAGCTCCAGGATGAATTTGGCCCACGATATTATCATATGCATATTTCCAACCCTTTTGGTTGTTAACGTACCAATCAACAAAAGCAAGAGACCAAAACACATTTACATATCCCAAATCTCGCGAAAGTTTTAATGTTCGTTCACTAAAAATGCCTCTTGGTGGCCTAAGGTACATCATATCTGTTCTGCCTGTTACTTTTTCATACTCCTCTTTAATAAGCTGCAGCTCTTTTTTTAGGCGAATATCACTTGCTTGTGTTAGATCGGGGTGGTGCCAAGAGTGGTTGCCAACAATATGTCCTTCATTCACCATTCTTTTTACAAGGTCTGCATTTTCAGTTATATAATGGCCCGTTATAAAAAAAGTTGCCGGTACTTTCTTCTTTTTCAACACATCTAAAATATCTGCTGTGTAGCCATTTTCATAGCCATTATCGAACGTTAAATAAATTTCTTTCTTTGATGTGTCACCTAAATAAAAGGAACCGTATTTTGCTAGGACATTTTTAAATAATTCTCCCGCATCAGCAGGCTCTTCATTCCGGCTTTTTTTCATTCCCCAATGATAAGGTTTGTTCGGAACCGTTTCTGCTTCAGCTTGTATAGTAAATGTACAACTTAACAGTAATAATATAGCTATAACCATCTGCACTATTGTTTTCAATGTACCTTTCATCAAATGTGCCCCCTTTTTTGACAACTGTTTAAATATATTTTTTGACAGGGGCACAGTTTCATACCAAACATGATTTTCCATTAGAAAAAGAAGAGTACCTTCAAATAGCACTCTTCCTCCATTAATAAATTAAATTAGTTAAATACTTTCTCTTTAAATTGGGCAAGCTTTTCTAGAGATGATTTTTCAACATCTTCGTGCAAGCTGTTACCATGTGAATCCATTGTTACAACTGCTTTAAAGCCCTTAACACTTAAATGCCACATTGCTTCCGGTAGACCGAACTCTAATAAATCTACACCATCAACACTTTCAATACAATCCGCATAGTATTGTGCTGCACCACCGATTGCATTTAAGTAGACACCGCCATGCTCTTGTAATGCTTTTAATGTTTTTGGTCCCATTCCGCCTTTTCCAATAACAGCACGGATACCAAATTTCTTCATGATATCGCCTTGGTAAGGCTCCTCACGAATACTTGTTGTTGGTCCTGCTGCTTTAACATGCCATACGCCTTGATCATCTTTTAACGTAACTGGGCCACAGTGATAAATAATTTGACCATTTAAATCAACTGGTGCATCGTGGTCCATTAAATGATGATGGATAGCATCACGGCCTGTGTACATTCTGCCGTTAATCGTTACAACATCACCAACTTTTAAAGAACGGATTTGTTCTTCAGTTACTGGTGCCTGTAAAACGACTTCTCTTGGTCCATCAGTAGTTTCTGCTGCTGCAGCAACTTCTTCTTGAGGTTGTTTCGCAAAATCAACATCATCACCTTCTTGGTAATGCCATTCAGTGATTGCACCAGTTGTAGCGTTGATTTTTACGCCTTGACGACGGTATGCCCAACAGTTATAAGCAACTGATACGAAGAAGCTTGCTGGAAGGCGATTTGCTACACCGATTTTACAGCCTAGTAATGTAGTTTCACCACCAAAGCCCATCGTGCCAATACCAAGCTTATTCGCATTTTCCATTACATACTCTTCAAGTTTACGTAAATCTTCAATTGGATTTACATCGTCTGCATTTCTAAAAAGCTGTTCTTTGGCAAGGTCATAGCCTGAACCGCGGTCCCCGCCGATACCAACGCCGATAAAGCCGGCAGAGCATCCTTGACCTTGTGCTTGATAGACAGAATGCATAATACATTTGCGGATACCATCTAAATCACGACCTGCACGTCCTAAACCTTCTAATTCACATGGTACACTGTATTGAATATTTTTATTTTCACAACCGCCGCCTTTTAAAATTAGGCGAACATCGATATAATCTTGATCCCATTGTTCAAACTTTACGACAGGTGTTCCTTCCCCTAGGTTGTCGCCAGTATTGCTGCCAGTTAAAGAATCAACTGAGTTTGAACGAAGTTTTCCGTTTTTTGTTGCTTCTGCAACCGCTTTACGAATCACTTCTTTAATTTCCATTTGATTTACACCAACAGGAGTTTTTACTTTAAATGTTGGAAGACCTGTGTCTTGGCAAATTGGTGAGATATTTTCCTCAGCCATAATAATATTAGTAGAAATAGTGTCTAATGAAATTGCTGATCTTGTGCCAGCACTTTCACTTAATTTTGCCTTGTAAATGGCACGGCGTGCGTCTTTTGGTAACTTTGTAGATGTTTCAACAACTAATTTGTACATACTTTCAAATAATTGTTCCATTCTAGTTCCCCATTCCCCTCTGACATTTTAGAAAAAAACGTAAACTTCCAACACTATTATAAGCCTTGTCGATTTTTTTCGAAACCCTTAAATAGAAGGAAAATTATGATTACCTCAGTTTTTCCAAATAAAAAAGGACCATATATAGAAAAACATCTCTACTTTCCATGGTCCTTTTATGTTGTTCATTTCGGTGTTCCACTTGTTACAAATTTAAAGGATAAATGATCTTGGACTGGTATCCAAGCGCCAATGCCTTGTTGAGTAACATTTTTAATATTAAGCTTAGCTTTGCTGCCTTTAAATTCTAGGTAAACTTCACCAAAGGTTACTTTTCCCTTTTCATTGACTGCTGGAGCAAACGCATAAAGATATCCCAACTTTTTAGGTGAGATGTTATAAACTTGATCCTTTTTTGTTCCTTGTCCAATCACTGTTTCAAAAGCTAAAGGCAGCTCCGTTTTTTTCATTGCTGTTAACATCATCATCTTTTGGACTTCTTCAGCATTATTAATTCTTGAAGTTAAACCACCTTTAATGACGGTTTCTGTTTCTTGAAGATAATGAATTTTTTGTGGGGCATTGCCACCACGATTATCAAATTTATTTGTGTTCACTGGTTTATACTCCCAATTAATATTCGTTTCAATCGATTCATAGCTTAATGGCCATTGGCCAAGATAGATTGTTGCCCGGAATCCAACAGCTGTAGGCGTTGTATTAATAGAAGATTCATTTAAAATGCGGATAAGATCCGGGTTTTGAATCGGTACATCTGTTGTTTCGAGCAAGGTTTTTGCTAAATCACTTGGTTGCAGATAAGGTAGATCTTGGGTCGGATTTGGGTATGTGTTTTCTTTTGTAATATCAAGAACTGAGTCGGGAACTTTAATTTTAGTTAGTTTATTTGACTTTGAATTTTCTGCGCTAGTTGTGCTTTGAAAACTTAACAACGTAAGCATAAGGATTGTTACTATTATAACAGTACTTTTTAGCGCCTTCACAATGGTGACCTCCTTCATAATACTTAGTTGTATTTTTTTCGAAAATTTGCTTGTTTATCCATAAAAGTAGTTGGGAATTTATAACAAATAAAACCCAATCCCCATAATCGAATAGGCTGCAAGCAATGTTGCACCTTCAAACCAGTTTGTATCACCATCATTTGAAATCACAATTGTTAATAATACAGCAGTAACCATCGAGATTAACTCTGGCATCGTGAAAACAAGTGGCATCGATGTTTCAAAAAACAGCGAAATTATAACTAAAAGAGGCGCAACAAACATTGCTACTTGGAGCGTTGAGCCCACAGCAATTTCCACGGCAACATTCATTTTATTTTTATAAGCCATAATGATCGCTGAGGCATGTTCTGCTGCGTTTCCAACAATCGCCACGATAATGACCCCAATAAACAATTCGCTCCAGCCAAAAGTCTCCGCTACTTCCGCAAATGTATGTACTAATTTTTCCGATACAAAGGCAACTGCTATAGTTGCAATTAATAAAACCACAAGTGCTTTTCCGATACCCCATTCAGCTTTCTCTTCGTGTTCGACATTCTTATCAGCCTTATGCTGATATACACCTCGATGAGTAACAAGTTTAAAGAAAAGTGCCGCTAAATATAAAATGATTAAAATGATTGAAATTCCCGTACTTAGAGCTAGTTTTTGAGATTGTACCATCCCTTGTGAAAAAACCTCTGGAATGACAAATGCGACGATTACAGCAAAAACTAACAGACCTGAATTATGCCTTGCATCATAAACATTAAACGCTTGGCGCTTATATTTCAAACCGCCAACAAAAAACGACAAACCAGCCACTAATAGTAAGTTACCTAAAACCGAACCAGTTAAAGATGCAAGCACAACACCAACTAAACCAGCCTTTAACGAAAAAATCGAGATAATTAATTCAACGGCATTCCCAAAGGTTGCATTTAATAAACCACCAATCCGCTCACCTGCGAGCACAGCTAAACTCTCTGTTGCTCGTCCCATATAACCAGCTAAGGCAATAATTGTTAAGCAATATATAGCAAACATAACCGTCGTTGGAAAGTGGAACATACTTCCTGCAACTGATAATGGCACCCCAACTAAAACCAGAATCAGGAATAATTTTTTTACCATAAAAACGAACCAACCCCTCATAGTTAAAATCTAAAAATATCAACCCCCTATTATAATTTCCAAAAACAACATAAATATTTTCAGCCAAAAATTCGACAAATTTGATATGTTGAATTTTGCAAATTTTTTAAAATATAAGTAAATTCCTCTTCCCTGAATACCTAAGTAGGTATATAATGTATTTAAAATACACTGGTAAGTGCCAAAAGGGGGATTAAGATGGCGAAGATTGTCGTTTTAGGAGCTGGCTTTTCGGGACAAACAGCAGCATTGTATTTACGAAAAAAGTTAGATAAGAAACATGAAGTAATTGTTATTAATCCATGGCCAAGATTCACTTATATACCTTCATTAGTCTGGGTTGGCGTAGGTCAAATGGAACCTGAAAAAACAATGTTTGAATTAGCACCTGTTTTTAAAAAGAAAGGAATCACATTTATTCAAGCTTGGGCTAGAGAAATCCATCCAGATGAACAATTTGTAATGACAGAAGCAAAGGATGGGACAACACAAAAAGTGGAGTATGATTATTTAATCAATGCTACTGGACCTCATTTAAATTTTGAAGGAACAGAAGGATTAGGGCCTGACAGCGGACATTCACATTCCATTTGTAATATCCACCACGCCAAAATGGCTAGAGATGCTTATTTAGAAATTGTTGAACGCATGAAAAAAGGAGAAAATGTTAAAATTTTAATCGGAACGGGACATGGACAGGCTACTTGTCAAGGAGCGGCATTAGAATATATTACAAATGTTCATAGTGACCTTGTAAAAAGAGGATTAAGGGAACGCGCCAAAATTATGTGGATTTCAAACGAACCAGCTTTAGGCGATTTAGGCGTAGGCGGTATTTATGCCCAAAAACACGGATACATTATGAAATCTGAAGCTTTCACCAAATCCCTTTTTGCTGAACAAGGCATTTATTATCAAGTACAGACAGCCGTTAAAAAGGTTGAAAACGGAAAGGTCACTTGGGAAAATTACGCGGGAGAAGACGGAGAAACAGAGTTTGATTATGCAATGTTAATTCCACAATTTAGAGGAGCAAAAATTAAATATATAGATAAAGCGGGGCATGAGATCTCTTCTAAACTAACGAATCCTGGGGGTTTTATGTTAGTTGACGGTGGCTATGGGAAACAATGGGATGAATTGAAAACTTCAGATTGGCCTTCAACATATCAATCACCATTTTACCCTAACATGTTCGCAGCCGGAATCGCCTTTGCACCACCTGGTTCAATATCAAAGCCACATGTTACGAAAAATGGCACAGTGATAACCGCAACTGCACCGCGTACAGGAATGGCAGCTGGAATTATTGGTAAAATAGTTGCATTAAATATTATTGATATGATTGAAGGAAAAGCCCCTTCCCATTATGAATCAATGACAGAAATGCCTGGTGCGTGTATTGCTTCTCTCGGAAAATCAACATGGAATGGTTCAGCTGCTTCAATTTTGATGTATCCTGTTACACCAGATTACGAAAAGTATCCTGAATATGGAAGGGATCTTAAAGTATGTGATATGGAAATTGGACTTGCAGGTGCTTGGATAAAACGGACTTTACACACAATGTTCCTATATAAAATGAAAGGAAACCCTGGCTGGAGTATGATTCCCGAGTAAATTAAACGAAAGGATGATAACTTATGATACTTCCCAATGAAATGAAGCCAACTAAACGAACATTGTTTATAAGAAAATGTAAAACCTATCAATTTACTAGGTTTTTAGCACTAAATTTAAAAATTTTAAAAGTAGCCTTATTCCCACCCCATAAAAAACATTCATAATTTAGTTATACTTTTTTATCTGTATAAAAAAGCTGGGCATATAAGCTCAGCTTTTTCAGTTTTTTTATATAAAACGCCCTTTTCGCAAAACTTTCAAAAAATCCCATTGACCATCTCGCTTGTACTGTTATATAATACAATTAACAAATGAATAACTGTATTATTACAGTAACCTATTATATATAATTCTAGGAGGAATTTAGGATGAATAGACAAGAACGGAAAAACATGATTGAATTTATTACTAAAAACAGAAGCTTTGAAAATGAAAAGCTAATGTATATGACCGACGAAGATATCGAGCACATTTACAACAGCACATATTATCAATACGAAGAATTTATTGAAGACAACATCATTCAGTAATAAGAATGGGGTAGTTCATAAGTCGATTTTCTGGCTTAGAACTGCCCCTTTTACAAATAAAGAGTTTATATTCATTTCGCATGAGCGAGATTTTCTTGTTTTTTACGATTAACAATAATAATCCCCGTTGTTACAAAAATAAGTCCTACTAAAACATAGGCATGCATCTGTTCCCCCAATAACATTGATGAAAGAAAAACACCAAATACGGGAATGAAAAATAAATACATCGATACTTTCCCTACTTCATTATATTTCATCACATTATTCCAAAGTATAAATCCTGCTGCAGATAAAAAAGACAAATAAAGAAGCATCCACAATGCTTTAATGGAAAAAACAAATGGTGCAAAACCGATGAACATTGCCCCAGACACTAATAAACCAATCGAGCCGAAAAGCATTTGGTAGGCAGTTAAATAAGCAACATCGATTTTCATGCTGCCATTACGGGCAAATAAATTTCCGAGCGCCCCAGCCATCGCTGATAACAATAGAAAAAACTCTCCCAAGCCAAACTCCAATACAAATGTCCCTTTTGTCAAATTAACAATCACCACACCTGTAAAACCGACAATCAAACCAATCGATTTTCGGAAGTTTATCGCCTCATCTTTATACATAAAATGGGCAAATAGTATTTGAAAAAAAGAAGTAGTTCCCGCAATAATCGAGCCTTGAATGCCAGTACTTAAACTTAAGCCAATATAAAAGAAAACATATTGGATAAATGTTTGGAAAAAACCAATTTTCAGTACTGGTTTTAACGTCTCCTTTTTAAATATTGCTTTCTTTTTTGTAATCACTATAAAAATTATGATGAATAGACTGGCTAAGAAGAAACGATAGCCCGCAAACAATAATTGCTGAGCTGTTTCCCCACTTTCTATATCCAGCTCATGATAGCTTAACTTTATAAACGGAAAAGCACTTCCCCAAAGAAAGGTTGCTAGTAGTGCTGCAATAATAACCCCATACTTGTTTGTAAAAAATTTTTCCGCAGCCAATTTAATCTCTTCCCCTCAAAAATAATCTAAGTTTTTATTTTATATCGTTTATGGTGATTTTCCAATAAACAATATTTTTTATATGCCATAGCTACAAAAATTGTAAAATTTGCTTTTCATCCTAACCATTGAATGATATAATTTATTTATAATAACTATAAACTAAAATTTAAAATAATTATTGACAGGCTGTCACCAATCGTGGCAGTTTTCGTCTTTTATTCAAGTGTTGATCATGATTATAGTTATCAATTAGAATTTTAAGGAGGCATTAAATTGGGAGGAAATTATAATGTAATAGATAACAATTCTCAATTAAAAGAGCAAGGGAAACAGTCTAGTTTTCTAAACAAATTGACCGAGCATTGGGAATTAATCGCTGCAATTGTAAGTGGCATCTTTATTGTGACTGCGTGGATTTTTTCAAAAATCGGCATGGAATCTACATCGATTGCTATCTTTATCCTCGCCTTTATCATTGGAGGTTATGCTAAAGCAAAAGAAGGAATTACTGCAACAATAAACCAAAAGGAACTTAACGTTGAAATGCTGATGATTTTCGCCGCTATTGGTTCTGCTATTATTGGTTACTGGGCAGAAGGGGCGATACTAATTTTTATTTTTTCATTAAGTGGGGCGCTTGAAACATATACAATGAATAAAAGTAAAAAGGAAATTTCGAGCCTTATGAGTCTCCAGCCTGAAGAAGCATTGCGGGTTACAAATGGTACCGAAGAAAAGATACATGTATCCTTATTAAATATCGGTGATCATATTTTAGTGAAACCAGGTGAACGTGTCCCTTCAGATGGAACGATTATCCGTGGTGAAACAACTTTAGATGAAGCGGCGATTACAGGAGAGTCTATTCCTGTAAGTAAAAGTACAAAAGATGAAGTTTATGCTGGAACGGTTAATTTAAACGGCTCGATTGTCGTTGAAATTACAAAGGAAAGCTCCGAAAGTTTATTTCAAAAAATTATTAATCTTGTCCAAAATGCTCAAAGTGAAAAAGCACCGTCACAGCTATTTATTGAAAAATTTGAAGGAACATACGTTAAAGTTGTATTAGTTGTTGTTGTTCTTATGATGTTCCTTCCTCATTATCTTTTAGGGTGGAGCTTTCAAGAGGCCTTTTATCGAGCAATGATTTTGTTAGTTGTTGCATCGCCGTGTGCGTTGATGGCAGCCATCATGCCAGCAACATTATCAGCCATTTCAAACGGTGCGAAACATGGTATTCTTTTTAAAGGCGGTATTCATCTTGAAAAACTGATAGCGCTAAAAGCAATTGCTTTTGATAAAACAGGTACATTAACGAGAGGGAAACCAGAAGTAACAGATGTTTGCATACGACCTGACTTGACGGAAGAAGAATTTTTATTTGCAACAGCATCAATTGAAAATCATTCAAACCATCCGTTGGCACAAGCGATTGTCCAATTTGCAAAAGAAAAGTATTCATTCACATTTGAGGAGCCAGCGCAATTTAAGGATGTTGCTGGTTGGGGTGTTGAAGCTTGTATTCATAATAAACAGTGGAAAATTGGTAAGAAGGATTTTGTCGGTGTTAATGAAGCGGAAAGCTTCCAGAACGGCATTGCTAAAACTTTAGCTAGTGAAGGCAAAACAATCGTTTATGTAAAAGATGAAAATGGCGTTGCTGGCATTCTAGCCTTGAAAGATGTTGTTCGTGATATTACGAAACAAGCCATTCAGACTTTAAAAATGAATGGTATTCATACTGTTATGCTTACTGGGGACAGCCAACATACCGGTGCAGCCATTGCTAAAGAAAGCGGAGTAGATTATTTTATTGCCGAATGTTTACCTGAAACGAAGGTTGAACACTTGAAGCAACTTCAAAAGAAATACAAAGAAGTTGGCATGGTTGGAGATGGTATCAATGATGCCCCTGCCCTTGCTACAGCAAGTGTTGGCATTGCCATGGGTGAAGGTTCCGATGTTGCTTTAGAAACGGCTGATATTGTCTTAATGAAAAATGATCTTACAAAAATTGCTGAAGCCATTACATTATCAAAACGAATGAACAAGATTATTAAACAAAATATTATTTTTTCAATTTCAGTCATTATGCTATTAATTGCTTCCAATTTCCTACAAGTCCTTGACCTTCCTTTTGGAGTAATTGGTCATGAAGGCAGTACAATACTAGTCATTTTAAATGGACTGCGCTTATTAAAAAACTAATACCGACAAAAAGGGCGGCCTTATGCTGAGGGGCCGCCCTTCTATCATTAGTGATAATTATTCTTTTTATTCGCACTGCTTGAAGTTTTATGCTTAGAACCACTTTTCTTTTTATTTTGATTTTTACCCATCGTTGACGCCTCCTTCGATGATGAAAGCGAAATGCTTTTCAAAGATAGTATGGCATCTTACATAACACTATATAGTAATAAAACTTCACCAATCTTTGTATTAATTACCTCGATTTTTTATCAATCCGCATCATTGCATTAATTTCCCCGCCCAAAATAATAACCATCGCCGATAAAAAAAACCATATCATTAAAATAATAATTCCAGCCAAGCTTCCATATGTAGCTGTATAATTTGCGAAGTTCAATACAAAATAAGAAAAAGCAAGCGAAACAAGCTGCCAGCCGAATGTTGCAAAAAACGCCCCATACCATACTTCTCTGATTCGAAGTTTTTTATTCGGTGCAAAATGATATAACACAGCGAGCACAATGACCATGACAAAAAAACTAATGAAAATTCTGAAAAAGTCCCAAATAGCGATAATAGACTGCGAAACTCCAAAATAATTAGAAAGAAATAAGCCAATCGCCTTTCCAAAAACGGGCAACAACAAAGCAATGATGATGGCAGCAATCATGGCGATGGTTAAGATGATTGCTATTAGCCTTGATAGTAAGTATGGCCTGCTTTCTTTCACACCATAGGCACGATTTAAGGCACGGATAATAGCATTAATGCCATTGGATGCTGACCAAATTGTCGCAATCAGACCAAAAGATAACAAGCCACCTTTTGGCCCCTCCATGATTTGCCGTAAATTCGTTTCTATTAAATCCATTGCTTCGCCAGGTGCAAACTGGCTTACAAGCCCGAGCAAGTCATCAAGGGATATAGGCAAATAACCGATGAGTGTAATTAGAAAAATTAAAAACGGAAAGATAGATAATAGAAAAAAATAAGCTAATTGCGCCGACAAACCGATTACTTCATCTTGAATAAAGCGATTAAATAGTTCTTTAATAAAGTTCATTTATTAACTATCCTCTTCCATCTCCATCTTCGACATTTTTATTAGTCATTAGCAAGCAATTACCTGATTGTTTAATGTCATTCACTTTTTCAACGATAAAAGCTAGGTCGTCAGTTACTTCTTCTACTTTTTGTCTTGTTGCCGATAGCTTATTAGAAACGTTGTCAATAAGAACGGATGGATTTTTACTATAAACCCACACCTTTCTACTACAATCCTTTATTTGCAAAACTGCTTTTTCTCTCGTTTGACGGTCTAACAAAGATATAGCCGCACCAAGAACAGCACCATATAGCATCCCTTTTACTAATTTATTTTGCTCTCCCATTTATGTACGCTCCTTCTTAATAAATAACATCACTTCTATTATATCCAATTTTAAAAAAGCAGATGAAATTAAATCGCCGTAATTAATTATTATTCAAATATTATTATTTTTCATGTATAATTTCTTATCATTACGATTAGCACTATCTCACTCCCACTTTTTTGAAAAATTGGGCTACTTTTCTGAAAAGTCTTCATATAATTATAATACCAAATTTTAGATTGGGGGAACACGAATGGAACCATCTTTTACTTTTTTAGATTTAATTAATAAAATTAGCGATTGGATTTGGGGGCCGCCCCTACTAATTCTAATAGTAGGAACAGGAATTTTTTTAACGCTTCGCCTAGTTTTTTTACAAATTACTGCCCTGCCCTATGCTCTTAAGCTAGCATTCAGTAAACATCAAGATCATACTTCTAATGGGGCTATCTCTCATTATCAAGCACTTATGACGGCTTTAGCGGCAACGGTTGGAACACAGTGCTTGGCTGGGCATACTATGGTGAAAAATGTTTCTCCTATCTATTTGGAAATAGCGCAATAAAATTTTATCGCTTTATATTTGTAATAGCCGTTTTTATCGGCGCAGTTTCTACACTTGATGCTGTATGGAGAATCGCGGACATCATGAATGGCCTCATGGCCTTCCCTAACTTAGTTGGATTACTTGGCTTATCAGGCGTAGTAGTTGCTGAAACAAGGAGATTTAAAAAGAAGAGGCAGGAAGAAAGAGGTAGGGTCTGACTCTTTTGGCCAGCCCTATTTTTTGTTACTTTTTAACGATTTCCTCCATTCTCATTATTTCATTTCTGA
The DNA here is from genome assembly GCA_012842745.1 of Bacillus sp. (in: firmicutes). Lineage (NCBI taxonomy): Bacteria > Bacillati > Bacillota > Bacilli > Caryophanales > Bacillaceae > Bacillus > Bacillus sp. (in: firmicutes). The sequence goes on from DUSF01000017.1 coordinate 31,205, forward strand.
TGCCCTCGTATTTTCTATCTAACACACTAAAGTCAATCGCCGCTATATAAATTTTTTCCAATTGATCATGTAGTTGTTTTGCTTTTGCAAGATAGGATGTTGCTTTTTTCATTTTTGCTGAATATCTTTCTTTTATCTCACTTATTTCAGTAGCGTATTTCTCATCTATTCCTACTGGTAGCGTTCTAGTAAACACGTCGATAACTTTATCATTTTTTCTGTCTGGAAAATGCTCATGTGGCGCTGTGCTGTCAAATATGGCAATACCTATTTCCCTTAAAATAACCATATCTACGCTTCTTGGATCAAAACCACAATGATATATTTCGACATCATAGCCAAGGTCTTCCGCACTTGCGGCAATTTTTTTCAACATCGTTGATTTTCCGGAACCTGGCCGCCCTTTTATAAAATAGCGGTTTTCGATGCCTTCTGTTAAATTTTGAATAAAATCAATTGGGCCTATTGGTGTCGCCGCACCTAAAAAACGATGCCTAACGTTAGCCTTCTTATTTAATTTGACGCCCCCCAAAAGTTGTTGAATTAATTCTTTCGTAAATTTATTGGCTTCCGCAAAATCCATGTTTTTAATATAAATTCCTTCCCACTCATCATGAATTTTTAGACCTTCGGCAAATAAACTATAAGCGGTTTGAAATGATTTAGATATTTGCTCTGAGAGCTGGAGAATATCTTTCTTATGGACTGCCAGTTTATCGGAATCCCATGCTTCTCCTAAATTAACATATTCCTCAATTGCGCCAGGTGCTTTTGGCTCAATTACATGCGGTGCTGTGCCATCAACGATTCCCACCTGCAAATCTCTAATAATAACACCATCAATCGAATGATTATCTGATGAACAATGTAAATATTCAATATTGAAGCCTTTATTCAACCATTCTTCCCCAATTTTTTTCATTAAAAATGATTTTCCTGTTCCAGGACCACCTTTTAATATGAATAAACGTTCCAAATCTTTAATATTTGAATCAAATAAATTGTGGAAGCCTCTTGCTGTATTTCCTCCAGCATAATAGTTTATAACTTTACCAGCCATTTATTTTACACTCCCTACAAGCATTTTTGGAAAATTCCCGTTCTTAATACAATATGTTGAAAAGCTTAATAGGTGAGTGCCTATATGCGGAACTACTATGTGTTTGCAGCTTTGCCGTAAATGTCGATTCCCCGGGAAATACGTATTGGGAAAAAAGTTTTCTTCCATCCAATTGTTATGTCATATATAATCAGTTATGTGTGAAAACTTCTGAACGTCCAGTAATAATATGGAGGGAATTATGAGCATTTTAACTGTCAAAAATTTAAGCCACGGCTTTGGAGACCGCGCCATTTTTAATAACGTCTCCTTTCGGCTTTTAAAAGGAGAGCATATTGGCTTAATCGGTGCCAATGGTGAAGGTAAGTCTACCTTTATGAATATTATTACGAGAAAACTTGATCCTGATGCTGGTCAAGTAGAGTGGTCAAAAAATGTCCGCGTCGGCTATTTGGACCAACATACTGTTCTTGAAAAAGGATTAACAATTCGTGATGTATTAAAAAGTGCGTTTCAATATTTGTTTGACCTTGAGGCTGAAACGAATCAAATTTACGAGCGGATGGCGGATGCCTCGCCTGAAGAACTCGAAAAGCTACTAGAGGATGTTGGCACAATTCAGGACCTTTTAACGAATAATGATTTTTATATTATTGATGCGAAGGTAGAGGAGGTTGCCCGCGGTCTAGGCTTGCAAGATATCGGCCTTGAACGTGATGTTACTGATTTAAGTGGCGGACAAAGGACAAAAATTTTGCTTGCGAAATTATTGCTTGAAAAGCCAGATATTTTACTTTTAGATGAGCCGACAAACTATTTAGATGAGCAGCACATTGAATGGTTGAAGCGTTACTTGCAAGAATATGAAAATGCGTTTATCTTGATTTCGCACGATATACCGTTTCTTAATAGTGTGATTAATTTAATTTATCATATGGAAAATCAAGAGTTAAACCGCTATGTTGGTGACTATGACAATTTCATATCTGTGCATGAAATGAAAAAACAGCAGTTAGAAGCTGCCTATAAAAGACAACAGCAGGAAATATCAAAATTAAAAGATTTTGTTGCTCGTAACAAAGCTAGTGTCGCAACAAGAAACATGGCGATGTCCCGTCAGAAAAAGCTTGATAAAATGGAAGTTATTGAATTAGCAAAAGAAAAACCAAAACCAGAATTTAATTTCAAAGAGTCCCGCGCCTCTGGTAAGGTTATTTTTGAAACGAAAAATTTGGTAATTGGTTATGATGAACCATTATCAAGACCTTTAGATTTGCGGATGGAACGCGGGCAAAAAATTGCACTTGTCGGAGCAAATGGGATTGGTAAGACAACGTTGCTACGAAGTATCTTAGGCGAAATAAAGCCGCTTTCAGGAACCGTTGAACGTGGGGACTATTTACACATCGGCTATTTTGAACAAGAAGTCAAAACAAAAAATAATAATACTTGTATTGATGAGATTTGGAATTCGTTTCCCCACTTTAATCAATACGAAGTACGTGCAGCTCTTGCAAAATGTGGTCTGACAACAAAGCATATCGAAAGTAAGGTTGAAGTATTGAGCGGTGGCGAAAAGGCAAAAGTTAGATTTTGTAAGCTAATTAATACGGAAACTAATTTACTTGTTTTGGATGAGCCGACAAACCATCTTGATGTTGATGCAAAAGATGAGTTAAAGCGTGCTCTTAAGGCGTATAAAGGCAGCATTTTATTAATTAGCCATGAGCCAGAATTTTATAATGAAGTTGTCACAGATGTATGGAACTGTGAGTCTTGGACAACGAAGGTGTTTTAATTAAAAGAAGCCCTCTGCAGAAGTAGCAGAGGGCTCCATTTCATTTAGAACAATCCAATCGCTCTGCCGTCAACATCAACATCCATATTTAATGCGGCAGGTTTTTTCGGTAAACCAGGCATTGTCATCACATCGCCTGTTAATGCAACAAGGAAGCCAGCCCCGATAGACGGGCGTAATTCCCTTACCGTAATCGTAAAGCCTTCTGGTCTACCCAGCTTTGCTGGATCATCAGATAGTGAATATTGTGTTTTCGCCATACAAACTGGTAACTTATCCCAACCGAAAGCTGTATATTCTTCAATTTGCTTTCTTACTTTTGGAATAAACTCAACACCAGCTGCACCATACACCCTTTTAGCGATTGTTTCAATTTTCGCTTCAATTGAATCATGTAAATCATATAATGGCTTATAGTTGCTTTCTTGTTTATCTAATACTTTTAGAAGTTTAACAGCTAAGTCGATGCCACCTTCGCCGCCTTTTGCCCATACTTCAGATAAAGCAACGTCGTAATTTCTTTCCTCACACCATTTCTCAATGAATTCAATTTCTTTCTCAGAATCTGTAATAAAGCGGTTAATTGCGACAACGAATGGCAGCCCAAAGCTTTGTACTGTTTCAATATGCTTTTGAAGATTCCCCATCCCTGTTTTTAGGGCATCTACATTTTCTTCAGTAAGATTTGCTTTGTCAACACCGCCATGCATTTTTAAAGCACGAATCGTCGCAACAATAACGACGGCTTGCGGATCAATATTTCCTAAACGGGATTTAATATTTAAAAATTTTTCTGCACCGAGGTCAGCACCAAAGCCAGATTCGGTCACAACAAAATCACCAAGCTTGCTCGCAAGTTTTGTTGCAATAATACTATTACAACCATGGGCAATGTTTGCAAACGGACCACCGTGAACAATTGCTGGTGTATTTTCCAACGTTTGCACTAGATTTGGCTTAATAGCCTCTTTTAAGAGTAGTGTCAAGGCACCTTGAACACCTAAATCTTTTACTGTAACTGGTTGCTTTTCAAAGTTATAGCCAACAACAATATTAGATAATTTCTCCTTTAAATCTGTAAGGTCCTTTGCTAAACAAAGAATCGCCATAATTTCAGAGGCAACAGTAATATTAAAGCCATCTTCTCTTGGGACACCTTGGATTGGGCCGCCAAGCCCTACGACGACTTGTCGTAACGCACGGTCATTTAAGTCTACAACCCGCTTCCATGTAATTCTTCTTGTATCAATTTGACACTCATTGCCTTGGTGAATATGGTTGTCGATAAATGCTGCTAAAGCATTGTTAGCTGTCGTAATCGCATGGAAGTCACCTGTAAAATGAAGGTTAATATCCTCCATCGGCATTACTTGAGAGTAGCCACCACCGCTTGCCCCACCTTTAATTCCCATTGTTGGTCCAAGTGAAGGCTCTCGCAAAGCGACAATCGTCTTGTGTCCGATTTTATTTAATGCTTGTCCTAGTCCAACTGTAACTGTTGATTTTCCTTCTCCAGCTGGTGTCGGGTTGATCGAAGTTACTAAAATCACCTTTCCATCTGGCTGGCCTTGAAGACGCTTCATCACATCTAAGGAAATTTTAGCTTTGTAACGGCCATATGGCTCCCACTCATTCTCTTGTAAATTTAGCTGTTCAGCAATATCTTTAATGGGCTTCATAACTGCTTCTTGAGCAATTTCAATGTCTGATTTTACTTTTTTTGATTGTACACTCATACTATGTCTCCTATTTTTTATAATATTTTTATTTCTATTTTATAAGAACTTGTCGGAAAACTCATCCTTTTTTGGAAATGTTAATAAATTTGAAACTTTTATCAATTACTAAATAATAGAGGGCACCCAGCAATGTGAGTCCCCTCATCTCGTTATTTTATCTTTAAAATCGAAAATTACACGCTTTTATAGTCATTAGCCTCAAACAAATCAATTAATTCAACATCCTTATTCTTATCTTGAAAATATCTGAGCGTAAAATCGTTTTCAAAAAGAACAGCATATCTGTCGTAACGGTCTTGAACAAGCAGGCTTCTTGAGTCGAACAACCGACGATCCTTTGGCGGCTCGGCAAGCCACCTTGGGATCCGTTCCCCTAAAGGTGCAAATTCTACATCAACATTGTATTCAGCCTTCATTCGGTACTCAAAAACTTCAAACTGCAACTGGCCGACTGCACCGAGAATCACATCGTCGTTTGATTCTTGTTTAAAAAGCTGAATCGCTCCTTCTTGGACAAGCTGTTCGATTCCTTTTTTAAATTGCTTTGATTTCATGACGTTTTTCACGCGAACTTTGCGAAACATTTCCGGTGGGAACTGCGGCAATTCCCGGTAGTGAATATCTTCTTTTCCAGCTGTTAGTGTGTCACCGATTTGATACATGTTTGGATCATAAATTCCGATAATATCTCCAGCATAGGCTTCGTCTACCGTTTCACGGCTTGATGCCAAAAATTGCTGTGTTTGATTAAGATTGATCGTTTTATTTGTTCTCGTTAATCGAACACTCATACCGCGTGTGAATTTGCCTGAACAAATTCGTAAGAAAGCAATCCGATCACGGTGGGCTGGATTCATATTCGCTTGGATTTTAAAAATATAGCCTGTAAACGTCTCTGAATCTGGGCTCACAAGACCATCATCTGTTTTTCGAGGCTTTGGTGCTGATGCAAAACGGATAAACGTATCAAAAAACGTGTGAACACCGAAATTGGCAAGCGCACTTCCAAAAAAGACAGGGGTCAACTCCCCTTTCATGACGCGCTCCTCGCTAAATTCATTCCCAGCCTCATCAAGTAGCTCCAATTCATCGAAAACCGCTTCAATCGCAGGGCTTTTCGATTTGTCCAGCTGCTCGAGCGGTGTGATTTCTTCATTTTCATCACCTAAAAAATGAACAAACTGATTGTTAAAGCGGTCAATAATACCTTCGAATCTTTTACCCATGCCAACTGGCCAATTCATCGGGTATGATTCGATGCCAAGCACCTCTTCAATTTCCGCCAAAAGCTCAAGTGGGTCTTTCCCTTCACGATCCAACTTATTAATGAAAGTGAAAATTGGGATACCTCTCATTCGGCACACTTTGAAAAGCTTAATTGTTTGCGGCTCCACACCCTTTGTTGAGTCAATAATCATCACTACACTATCTACAGCAGTTAGCGTCCGATACGTATCCTCACTAAAGTCCTCATGTCCAGGTGTATCTAAAATATTAACGTAATAATCTTTGTACGGAAAACTCATTACACTTGATGTAACTGAGATTCCTCTTTTTTTCTCAATTTCCATCCAGTCTGATGTCGCAAATTTCCCTGACTTTTTCCCTTTTACTGTACCAGCTTCACGGATAATATTCCCGAAAAGGAGGAGCTTTTCAGTCATCGTTGTTTTCCCAGCATCTGGATGGGAGATTATTGCAAACGTCCGTCTATTGTTTACTTGATCTTTTACACTCATCATTCATTTCCCCTCTTATTTTTCACTTTTTTACTATATCACATTGAAAATATGAAGGAAAAGAACAAAATAAGGTGCTTTGTAATGGAATTTAATCCTCATCCTTAACGTCAATATCCTCAGGTATAGGCTCACTATTTATTTCTTCTATAAATTGTTTGTACTTTTCCAATTGTTCAAAATGAGTATTAAACTGTTCTTTATTAATTAAATAAATGTCACCGTCGTATATGGCGCGGATTCTTTTTTCGTGGATTAAGCTTTCAACATACGTTTCCGGCATTGACAGTAATTCAGCAGTATCTTTAATTGTTAGGTACATAAATTTATTATCCTTCCTACATAATATATGTTTCTTTAATAGTACCCATCTAATACTTTAAAGAAATCCTTCAAAAAATCATAAAATACTTTTTCAGTTGGCAATAAATCTCGTTCACTAGGCGTAATAATGCCAACCGTCCGCGTCACTTCAGGGTCAACAATGAATAATTTCTTTGTTGCGCGCGGCTTGCTATCAATTAAACTAATCTCCGGAATAAGAGTAACACCAAGACCTGCAGATACTAATCCTTTTATAGCATCAATGTCCTTACCTTCAAAAGCAACCTCTGGTTCAAACCCGTTTTGACGGCACGCATTCACCACTAGTTCATGCAGCCCAAATCCAGTTGGGAACAATACAAACGGGTCATGGCGCAGCTGATGTAGCTTAATTTTGTCTTGGATTGCAAGCGGATGGTCTTCCGGCAATAACGCTACAATTTTCTCCAAAAATAATATTTCCGTTTTTAACTTATTATTGTTTTTTGGTAGTGGACCAATTAAGGCCATATCTACTTTTCCCGTTATGACGCAATCAATCAAATAATGGTAAGACCCTTGTCTAAACTTAAATTTAACATTCGGATGTTTTGCCCGAAAAGCGGAAATACATGTAGGTAACGTATAGTTGGCCATACTGCTTGGGAAGCCAATCCGGACAGTCCCTTGCTCAGGGTCTAGAAATTCATCAACTTCTCTTTTAGCTTTTTCAAGCACTTCCATTGCTTCCTCTACATGATTCAAAAAAATTTCTCCAATTGGGGTAAGTCTAACATTTCGACCTTCCCTAACAAAAAGATCAACCCCAAGCTCCTGTTCCAAATTAAAAATTTGTCGACTAACGGCAGATTGTGCAACATGCATCGCATTAGCAGCCTCGGTTACGTGCTCTCTTTTGGCGACTTCAATAAAATAATGAAGCTGTCTTAATTCCATGTTATCACCATCTTTCTTAATACATATCATTTCGGCATTGATATTATCTAAATAATATATTGGATTAGATTAATTTTCGAGTATAAAATAAAACTACATAAGTTACGTTAAATTATTCAAATCTTAATTAATGAAATAATCATTTCAAATAAAAAATATTATAGAAAAAAGGAGAATGTACAAAAATGACTATTTTACAACCAACACCGAGTGAAGCTCAAACACAGATTGCAAAGGATTACGTGAATGGAGTAATTGAAACGGTAAAGAAGCGTAATCCTAATGAACCTGAATTTCATCAAGCGATTAAGGAAATTCTGGATTCGCTTATACCAGTTTTTGAAAAGCAGCCTAAATATATGGAAGCTGGTATTTTAGAGAGAATCGTAGAACCTGAACGTCAGATTATCTTTAGAGTACCATGGGTTGATGATAATGGCAAAGTCCAAGTGAACCGCGGGTACCGCGTTCAGTATAATAGTGCAATTGGCCCATATAAAGGCGGAATAAGATTCCACCCTTCCGTTAATTCAAGTATTATCAAATTTTTAGGCTTTGAACAAATCTTTAAAAATGCTTTAACTGGCCAACCAATCGGCGGTGGTAAAGGTGGTTCTGATTTCAATCCAAAAGGGAAATCAGACGGTGAAATTATGAGATTTTGCCAAAGCTTTATGACTGAATTATATAGACATATTGATCAAGATACAGATGTTCCTGCTGGCGACATTGGCGTAGGTGGAAGAGAAATTGGCTATATGTTTGGACAATACAAAAGACTTCGCAACACATATCAAGCAGGTGTATTAACTGGTAAAGGCGTAGGCTACGGTGGCAGCTTAGGAAGAACAGAAGCAACTGGCTATGGCACGGTTTATTTCGTCAATGAAATGCTTAAAGAAAAAGGTTCAGACTTTGAAGATAAAACAGTCGTTGTTTCTGGCTCAGGCAATGTTGCGATTTATGCAATCGAAAAAGCGCATCAATTCGGAGCAACGGTTGTTGCATGCAGTGATTCTAATGGATATATATATGATAAAAATGGCATCGACCTTGAAACTGTAAAACGTTTAAAAGAAGTTGAAAGAAAAAGAATCTCTGAATATATTAAAGAACACCCCTATGCAGAATATCATGAAGGCTGCTCAGGCATTTGGACTGTTCCTTGTGATATCGCTCTACCATGTGCAACCCAAAACGAAATTGATGAAGAAAGCGCAAAAACACTTGTAAATAATGGAGTAATGGCAGTTGGTGAAGGTGCTAACATGCCATCTACATTAGAAGCAATCGATGTATTTATTAATAATGATGTGCTCTTTGCCCCGGCAAAAGCTGCCAATGCAGGCGGTGTTGCTGTATCTGCACTAGAAATGGCACAAAATAGCGCTCGTCTTTCTTGGTCATTCGAAAAAGTAGATAGAAAATTACATGGAATTATGGTTAATATTTACCAACAAAGTATGAAGGCTTCTGTAGAGTACGGCCACCCTGGAAATCTTGTCTACGGTTCAAATATTGCTGGATTTTTGAAGGTTGCCGATGCCATGTTGTTCCATGGCGTCATCTAAATATCAATATTTCGGAAGTAGAAGAACCCCCCTGCTTTCCTAAATAACCATCGTAATTGCTCATAATAGCAAATTACGATGGTTATTTTTTACTAAAAAATGTTTGCAAAACAGGAAAAAAGTCCCTATAATAACTTTTAAATACATTTTTTATATTTTTTCTATAAAAAATTTAATAGAAAGAAAAATTTACTACACAAAGAATAGGGGTTGGGGCTATGAATTTAAAATTAGGGCCGAAGTACACAATAATGTTAACAGGATTTATCGCTATTATTATGTTCATTATTATTCTAATAGCAAATAACATCGTTTATAAAAACACCTTTAAATCAACTGACTCCCTCGTTGAAGATAAGGTAAAGACGGATGCTGCCGTTTTTTCAGATATGGTGACAAAGCATTTTCTTGAGTTAAATATATATGCTAGAGATACTGAAATTTTCAAAGGGCCTGAAGATGAACTTATTACATACTTGGATAAAATCACCTCCCAACATTCCGAACTATTTGAAAACGTTTTCTACTCAAATAAACAAGGGATAGCGACTTTAGGTAATGGGATGAAGGTTGATTTAAATGAAAGATCCTATGTAAAGAAAACATTTGAAACAAAAGCAAATATTATTAGCGAACCTGTTATTAGTAAAAGTACAAACAACCCAATCGCTGTTTTAACCGCTCCCGTTATCGACAATGGGGATTGTATTGGTTTTTTTGCAGCTAGCTTAAAACTGGACAAGCTTTCTGAAATGATAGCTTCTGTAAAAGTAGATCACCCAGATTCATACAGTTATATTGTTGATAATAAAGGGCTAGTAATTGCCCACATGAACAAAAATTATAATTTTAAAGTAAACATTACAACTACTGAAAAAGTCGATCTTGGTAACGGCGAAACAGCGCAAATGACTCAAAGTTTAGTCGACGTAAGTAATGAAATATTAACAAAGCCTAGTGGTGCTGTAAAATATGATTTAAACGGCGTAACATCGTATAACTATTTTACCGAAATCCCTAGCACTGATGGTTGGAAAATTATAACAAAGGTGCCTGAAGAATATATTACCAAAGCAGCTGACGAGATTAACAAGACTTTAACTATTATTGGTATTATTACAGCTTTATTATCTGCATTTGTTGCCTACGGTATGAGCAAAATGATTACGCGGCCTACAAATCAGCTCGGACAACTCGTTCTTCAGACAGCCGATTATGATTTAAGAGTAACGAGGGATTATGAAAATTTAAAAAAGAAGCAAGATGAAATCGGTGCAATGACGAATCATATTTTCACACTTCGCAAAAACTTTAGGGAAATTTTAAATAATATTAAAGCCCACTCAGAAAAAATTAATGAAGCAATGGAGCAAAATATGGCGGCTGTTGAAGTTTTAAACACATCCTCCGAAGAAACAAGTGCAACATCGGAAGAACTGCTCGGAAGTATGCAGGAAGTAAATGCCTTCACTAATGATGTAAATGGCTCTTTAAATAATCTCGTTAAAATTATGAATGATTTGTCTATGCTTATTGACGAAGGTAATGATACAGTTTCAGAAATTAATACAAGAGCTGAAAAACTAGAGGAAGATTCCTATCAATCTAAAAAATTAGCTGATGAAATTGGACAAGAAGTTAACGCAGAGCTTTCATCTGCCATTGTAGAAGCGAAGACAGTCAATGAAATTAGCAATCTAGCCAACACAATCAAGGGCATTGCTGACCAAACAAATTTATTAGCTTTAAACGCCAGCATTGAAGCAGCTCGTGCAGGAGAATATGGAAAAGGCTTTGCAGTGGTAGCTGATGAAGTAAGAAAACTAGCAGAAGAAAGTACGGTTGCAGTTGGTAGCATTCAGCAGCTAACAGAAAAAGTGATTACGGCTGTTGAAAAGTTAATTCATTACACTGAAAAACTGCTGCAATTCCAAAGTGAAACAGTATCCAAAGACTATGATAAATTGATTGAGGTTGCCGATCAATACAAGGATGATGTCGAAAATATTAAAGGCATCTTTAATAATATTGACCAATCTAGTGAACATATTCAGAATGCTGTAGAAACATCAAGCACTCAGCTCAAAGAGCTTCTTTTAATTATTGAAGATAGTACAAATGCCATTGAGAATATTGCTACAAAAAATATGCAGTTGACAAATGAAGCAGCAAATATTAAAAATCAAACATTAAATACATCGCAAAATGTTAATGAAATGACGAATGAAATTAACAAGTTTACATTATCATAACTAGTATAGCTACATAGCAAAAAGCCCCAACCACATTTTGTAGTTGGGGCTGAAATCGTTTTACAAACTATCGCCAAAATCTGCACGGAATTTTTCTAGTAGCTTCAATTCCCAATCAGTTGTTGTTTCTAGCTTACCGAAGAAGAAGCGCAATACAGATGGCTCTTCTACAAATTTCAAACCACCGATTAAATGGCGATTTTCATACAGCCAATGAATGCGGTCAACCGCATATTTCACATGTGAAAGCGAGTAGACACGGCGCGGCATCGCTAATCGTAAAAGCTCCATATGTGATAAGACTTCGGTGCCGTCTTCATTACGCTGTTCTGATAACGTTCCACGCTCCATCCCACGAACACCACTGACTAGATAAAATGCAGCGGCCAAGGCACCGGCTGGATATTCATTTTGTGGAACATGGTCGACAAACCGCATTGCATCAATATGGCATCCTAACCCACCTGCTGGTGTTACCACTGGAACTCCTCTTTTTACAAGTTCATTGACCATATATTCAATAAATTGCGGGCCTTGATTAATCATATTTTCATCCATTGTTTCTTCTAAACCGACAACAATAGCTTCAATTTCACGAACAGACATCCCGCCGTATGTAAGGAAACCTTCATATAAAGTGATTAACTCACGCATTTTCAAATAAGCTTCTTTGCTGTTTGTGCAAATACCACCACCACGGGCACAGCCTAGTTTACGGGCTGAGAAATAGATAATATCAGCTAAATCAGAAATTCGGCGAGTAATCTCGCGAATGCTCATATCCTTGCACTGTTCTTCACGCTCTTTAATAAAATATAGATTATCAGCTAGCAAACTAGCATCAAACACGAGCATAATACCATATTCGTCACATACTTTACGAATTTCTTCCATATTTTCAAGAGAGTGTGGCTGGCCGCCGATTAAGTTTGTACCTGCTTCAAGACGGACAAAAGCAATTTTGTCAGCACCATTTGTTTCGATTAAATCTCTTAATTTAGCAATATCCATATTTCCTTTAAATGGATGATTACTGTTTATTTTTAATGCTTCATCTGTAAAAATTTCCTCAACCGTACCACCGTTTAAAACGACATGTGCCTTTGAGGTTGTAAAATGGTAGTTCATTGGAACGATTGTGTCAGGTTTTACATATACTTGCGAAATAATATTTTCACAGGCACGTCCTTGATGGGCAGGCAGGAAATATTCCTTCCCGAAAAGCTCTTTAATTTTTTGCTCTAATTTTGTAAAAGTAACAGACCCAGCATAGCTGTCATCGGCTTCTAGCATTGCTGCTTGCTGCTTATCGCTCATCGCATTAACGCCGCTATCTGTTAGCATATCCATAAAGATATCAGTATTTTTAAGCAAAAATGTATTATAGCCTGCTTGTTTAATAGCTTCTAGGCGACGCTCAATTGGTTGAAGATTAATTTTTTGAACAATGCGTGCCTTGTGCATCTCAAGCGGTATATTTTCACCATAGAAAAACTTTACATTTGCCATTTTTACAAAACACTCCCTTAGTTACTATTCAAAAATAATTTCTAAAATATAAAACTATCTATTCTATTCAATTTTGCTAAAGGGATTATACGGACTATTTTGACAAAAGACAACACAATTTAGTAAACTGGGTTTAAAATTGCTAGTTTTTTATCAATTTAAAACAAAAACGCTTTCATGTGGTGAAATATGAAAGCGTTTAAGCAGAAAGCTAATATAATAATTCATATTTTTTTATTTTAACAAATGGTATAAATTTCATCTATAATATCCATCACAAAAACCTCTATTTTCAACAAGCTGTCAATCCTTTTATACAATTTTGTGAACTCACATCATTTCTACTTTTAATGAAAACTAATTTTGTTAGACTATAAATCGGAAGTGAAAATTTTTTTGGAGGTTGATTCATATGCCGTCTCTTCATGATTTACTACCAAAACTTTGGAATAAGAGAAGTCAGGAGTTAGAAGAATTCTTTGAAAATCCATGGCCGTGGAGTAAGGTTTTTGATGTTGATGTTAAAGAAAATGAAAAATCAATCACCATTCAAGCTGATTTACCTGGATTTAACAAAGAAGAAATTGAAATTGGAATAGACGACTATTCCCTAACAATTAAAGCTTCTCGTTCCGAGGAAAAGGAAGAAAAAGGAGAAAAGTATTACAAGCAGGAACGTACTTATGGTAAAGTTGAACGCACAATCCCTCTTCCTGCTGAGGTCATCGTTGATTCATCAAAAGCCAAGTATGAAAATGGGGTATTAAATATCACATTAGAGAAGAAAAACCCATCGTTACCTGAGCGCAAATATATTTCAATAGAATAAAAATAAAGGAAGCAGGGGACCGCTCTCTTGCTTCCTATATTTTTCCAACGTGCACGCGTGCTTTTGCTGCAACCACCTCGGGAATTGGATAGGCAAGCGGCTCTTGATGCAATGACTGAAAGAAATTAATATCACTTGTATTAAGCAAACCAATCGTTAACCGTGGAATAAGACGTACATGTATAGGTTCTTTCCCTTTGCGATCTACTGGTATATTTACCATTAGATTAAAGCTTGCAAAGCCTTGTTCTGCTAGAGTAGCAAAAATAGCCTTTAAACTCTGCGCGAAGTTCTGCCAGTCATGTTCATTAATATCATAAATGGAGTAGGATTTGGTAAAAATAGCGATAAAATCATTATGACCTTTTGGCGCAAACGCATGCAGCCAAGCAATATTCCCTAATTCACCAATCCATCTTTCTTGAGTATATTTTTCAGTTTCATACAAGCTCATGAAAAATTCTTGTTCAAACTCGCGCTCATAAGCTGCGGTTTTTTCATTAATTAAAGCTTGGTAGTTCGTTGGTGACTCCGATAAAATAACTTGGATATGGGGATGAAGGATACTTCCCCCTGATGGCGGCAAGTAGTTCCAGTTAATTGATGCATTACGTGCTTTTGAATCAGCTGCAATTACGTTTTGAGTATATATTTGCGCTGCCATAAAGGCATTCTTAATCATTTCCACCGTAAACTCTTCTAATTTCATATAATGTTGACCAGAAAAAATAACAACACCATTGTGTTTGCTATAAGGAAATAAATTCGGGAATACAACCGCTTCCCCTTGAGTAATCCTTCCTTCTTGCGAAATTTCTTTCGGAAAAACCGGGGTCAGATTATGTAAATTTTCTGAGCAAAATGGACATTTAGCGCCTCCTGTCTTTTCCGCCAATTCAGAATAATCTGGTGGTGTAACAACCATGCCTGCATCAAAAATTAACCGGGACGATTCACCTGTCAACGGATCAAAGCGAACCTCCGTCTTTCGTTTAATTAAATTGCCTTGATTATCATAAAACGTAAACCATTCCTCTTTTTTTCGAAACTTCATCGTTATTTTCGCCCCCTTTCATATGAATATACCACTTCAGATAATTATTGTCAGTATATTCAGACTAACCTTCCGGAATCAGGGGACGGTTCGGTTCTTCTGCTTCCCTTTATACTAATTGGTAAATTAAAAACCTCTCATAGGAATCATTTTCATATAATTCTGGCACAATGATTTCCTTTTTTAATTCAAACACCGTATGGTTTTCTAAAAAATAAACATAATCCTCTGATGGATAATACAAAATCAGCTCTATTTCCCTTTTTGATTCCGCTACAGAAAGAAGAATATTAATTAACACGGCTATAAAGATTTGAATGGAAAACGGGTTAAAGAAGTAAAAGCGGTTATCCAGCGGATCAATTTCATAGTCCTGTGCCAGGCGGCACTGAAATCGAATCTTCTCTTTATTTCTATTGTATTTTTTAAAATAACTAGTTTGGTTTTCAAGCGCCTCTTTGTAAAAAACCTCGTTCATTTCAATTCCGGTAGCTGAGGCTTGAAAAAAATAATGAATATAAAAATTCAAACGTCCTTTGCCGCAGCCAAAATCAACATAATGGTCGCTCTTGTTTACTTCATAATCATTAAATAACGCCTCTAAAGCACAGTATGGCGTTGGTTCATAGCGGTGATAGTGAACAGATATACTCTCTTTCTTTTGGACGCCCCCTGTTTTTATGTTCAGCAATTTATCATAATAATGTTCCTTCATTGCAATTACTCTCCCCATTTAACAACTGGAAGCAGGGGACGATTCGAACCGTCCCCTGCCTCCTTTCCCACTTATTCTCCTAAATCAACATTATGATAAACTTGTTGAACATCATCACAATCTTCCAAAGCATCAATCATTTTTTCAAATTGTGCCAAGGACTCTTCGGGAAGTACCACATCATTTTGTGCAAGCATTGTTAGTTCAGCTACAGTAAATTCATTTATGCCCGCATTTCTGAATGCTTCTTGAACGGCATGGAACTGTTCAGGCTCTGCATAAATGATAACCGCTTCATCTTCTTCGATAATGTCACGGACATCAATATCCGCTTCCATTAAAATTTCAAGTGCTTCTTCCGCTGTCTTGCCTTCAAGACCGATTACAGCTGTTTTATCAAACATATAGGCTACAGACCCACTCACACCCATGTTACCACCATTTTTACCGAATGCCGCACGTACTTCTGATGCCGTGCGATTCACGTTATTTGTCAATGCATCAACAATTACCATTGAGCCATTCGGTCCAAAGCCTTCATAACGAAGCTCAGCATAGTTTTCGTCAGAGCCTCCTTTTGCTTTTTCAATCGCGCGGTCAATAATATGCTTTGGCACATTGTAGGTTTTTGCCCGTTCAAGAACAAACTTTAAAGCCTGGTTTGATTCTGGATCAGGCTCACCCTGTTTTGCAGCTACATAAATTTCCACTCCAAATTTAGCATAAATACGACTAGTGTTGGCATCCTTAGATGCTTTCTTATCTTTAATATTGTTCCATTTACGCCCCATCTTGTTCCACTCTCTTTCAACATCGTTTAACTCTATTATTATACACGTAAAATTATAGATTTAAAAATAAAAATGAACCAGCAATAATTAGCATCGCTGGTTCATCGAATCCATCACTTTGTTTCTTCCACTTTTTCTTCAACTTCTGGTTGCATCGTTCCATATTTCCGTAAATTATCGTGCCAAGATAATGCCTTTTCGATGACATGCGGTGTTTGTCCACCTCTAGTCAATGCCTCAGTAAAATAATCCCAAAGCTGGCTACGGTACATTGGATGCACGCAATTATTAATAATTCTTTCAGCGCGCTCTCTTGGTGCTAAACCACGAAGATCCGCATAACCTTGTTCTGTAACAACAACATCAACATCATGCTCTGTATGGTCAATATGGGAAGCAAAAGGAACGATACTCGAAATCTTTCCACCTTTTGCAATTGATTTTGTTACAAAGATACCTAAACGTGCATTTCTTGCAAAGTCACCTGAACCACCAAGACCATTCATCATATGTGTACCCATTACATGGGTAGAGTTAACGTTCCCATAGATATCAAATTCTAGGGCTGCATTTATCGAAATTAAGCCGAGACGGCGGATGATTTCTGGGTTATTCGACATTTCTTGCGGACGCAATAAAATACGATCACGATATTTATCAAAGTTTGAATACACATCTTTCATTTTCTCTTCCGATAAAGTGATCGCACAAGTAGAAGCAAATGTAACCTTACCTGCATCCATTAAATCGAAAACAGCATCCTGTAATACTTCTGAATATAATTGTAAATTTTCAAATTCTGAATCTAATAGTCCAGCTAGTACTGCATTCGCAACAGAACCTACACCCGATTGCAATGTCGGAAGCTGTTCTGGCAATTTGCCTGCGACAATTTCCTTCCGTAAAAAGTCAAATAAATGATTGGCCATAACGTTTGTTTCTTCGTCAGGTGGGACGATAGCTGATGGTGTATCTGGTAAATTAGTAAATACAATCCCTTTAACCTTATCAGCATCATACGGTATTCCAACTGTACCCATTCGATCAGATGGTTTTGTTAATGAATGCGGCTGTCTTTTTCCTTGTTCGCCTGGATCATAAAAATCATGCAACCCTACCATGCTTAATGGATGTGCAATATTTAATTCAATAATGATATTTTTAGCATGATTGGAAAATACTTGGGAGTTTCCTCCAGATGTAGTAGGGATAATCATGCCATCTTCGGTGATAAGACAAGCTTCAACAATTGCATAATCAATTGGATCAATTGCCTTATTGCGAACTAACTCAGCAACATGTGAAAGATGAATATCAGTATATAGTACGTCACCATTATTAATTCCTTTTCTCATTGTACTGTCAGATTGATATGGAAGACGTTTTCTAATGATGCCTTTTTCAGTAAATAGCTTATCAATACCTGAGCCGATGGAAGCACCAGTATATAAGTTTACTTTAAAAGATTCTGTATCGGCACGTTTTACTAAAGCTAACGGAACTGCCTTTGCGTCACCAGCTGAAGTAAAACCACTGATTCCTAATGTCATTCCATCCTGAATCCATGATGCAGCTTCTTCTGCTGTAACAACCCTATCCTTTAGTCGCGGATCTCGAATTCTGTCCATATGTCTCTCCATACTTCTACCCCACCTTAAACGATTTTAAAGTAATTATATATGTAAAATCAGTAAAAATTTTCATTTCGCGACAAAAGACGGAATTTTCTAATAAGCCAGCTAATTTCTCTACCGAAACAGTAAAAAAGCATCCGCACTCTGTGTTGTGGATGCTTTTACTTACAGTATTTTTTTATTATTCTTCAAGCATAAGTTGTTCCAATTTTAATGGTTCTATATATTCACCATTTTTGTAAGCACGCATATTTCCACCTGAAATTTCATCAATTAAAACAATCTTTTTGTCTTTTAGTCTTCCAAATTCGAATTTAATATCATATAACTCAATATCTTTTTTTGCTAATTCTGCTTTGACAAGATCCGCAATTTTTCTTGTCAATTCTTTTAATTCTTTATACTCACTTAACGTTAAAATTCCAAGCATATGAAGCGCATCATCACTAATCGGTGGGTCTTGACGCTCATCGTCCTTAATCGTAACTTCAACAAATCCATCGAGCGCTTGACCTTCTTCAGCGTACATTCCATAACGACGTAAAAAGCTACCTACAGCCCTGTAGCGACAAATGACTTCAAGTCCATTACCAAATACAGTCGCTGGTTTGACGGTCATTGTTGCATTTTCAATGTCAGCATCAATATAATGGGTTGGAATGCCCGCTTCAGCTAATTTTTCAAAAAAGAATTTCGTTAATCTAAGCCCTGCTTTACCTGCCCCTTCGATTGTTAAACCGACAGTGTTCGCGCCTGGGTCGAAAACGCCATTTTCTCCTGTTACATCATCCTTGAACTGCAGCAAATAATTTCCGTCCCTAAGAGCATAAACATCCTTTGTCTTACCAGTATAAATGAGTTCCATCGTAATGTTCCTTCCATTTTTAAATTCTTTAGTAATTCCATTATGCCTCGATTTTTGTAAAAATGGAAGCAGGAGACGGTTCAATATTACTGAAAAAGTAGCCTTCATAATGCACATATATTTCAAGTATATGGCAATCGGACAATAAATGGCCTTGGGCGGACATTAAGTTACCCAAACTCGACAATAAATGACTCTTATTGGACAATAAAAGTGATTCTAGGACAATAAGTTTGAAATGGCTCAATTTTTTAAGTGGTCTCGGACGGTTCAACTAATTTTTGTACAACCTTTTGAACGGTAGAATTGCGTATGCCCGGGTCTTCTGCTGGTGTTGCTCTTTGGATAAAGAATGCGAGAATGAGGGCAACAGCAGAAATAAAAGTGGCAATTAAGAAAGCATAGTTAATTCCTTTCAGCATTGCTTCCATTTCAATTTGCTGCCTTATTTGAGCTATAGCTGCCGCTGATGGCTGACTAGCTGCGCCGGCATCGTACATCGCATCTGCCGCTAATTTCTTCGCAACAGATTCCATTCGATTAGACATAATCGTAATTAATAAGGCTGTGCCAATTGCCCCTGATACTTGGTTTAATGTATTATTCATCGCTGTCCCGTGCGGGTAAAAACGGGCTGGCAGTTGATTTAAGCCATTTGTTGCGACTGGCATCATCACCATTGACATTCCAAATGCACGGACCGTATATAAAGTGATTAAATATGTATTTGTAGTTTCCAACGATAATTTGCTCAATTCATAAGTTGTGATTGTTAAAATAGCGAGCCCAACCACCGCTAATATACGTCCACCTACCTTATCAAATAAACGGCCTGTAACAGGAGACATAAGGGCGCTAATAAGTGCACCTGGAAGCAGCATTAATCCAGCGTCCAATGGGGTAATCCCCTTAAGCGTTTGCATATAAATGGGTAGAAGCAGAATACCGGAAAACATCGCCATATTAACAATCATTGTAATCGCCGATGCCAATGCATACATAGGGTATTTAAATACAAAAAAATTAAGCAATGGGCGTTCTTTCTTTACTTGGCTTGTTATAAAACAGACTAGAGAAATTACACCAATGATTATCGATAAATAAACTTGCGGGCTATCCCAACCTTTATTTCCTGCAGAACTGAAGCCATACATCAACCCGCCAAAACCAACGCTTGATAACAGTATTGATTCGAAATCTAAATGAATATTGACCTTTGCTTTTTTATCCCTAAGCAAGAAAAAGCCAATAATTAATACAGCGGCTGCAATTGGAGTAACAAAATGAAAAAGCATTCTCCAGTCATAATGTTCAACAATCCAACCGGATAAAGTCGGCCCGATGGCCGGTGCAGCCATCAAAATTAAACCAAAAACGCCCATCGCCGTCCCCCGTTTTTCGACTGGAAAACTAACTAACATCACATTCATTAATAACGGCATCATAATCGCCGAGCCCGATGCTTGAATCATCCGTCCTGTTAATAGGACTGGAAAAACATGGGCAACCCCAGCAAGGATTGTTCCTGCTGTAAATAATCCCATCGCCACTAAAAATAAATGGCGCACCGAATATTTTTCAATTAAAAACGCTGTAATTGGAATTAAAATTCCGTTAACTAACATAAAGCCTGTTGTGAGCCATTGTACAGTTGCTGTATTTATTTTTAAATCCTTCATAATCGACGGTAAAGCAATATTTAATAACGTATTATTTAAAAAAGCAATAAAAGCACCAATCATTAAAACCGAAAGAATTCCATATGGTGCCTGTTCCTTTTTAATATCTTGATTCACCGCTGTTCCTCCTTTAGACACACTCTCTGAAGCACAAAAAAACCGAAATATGACTTTTTATAGTCTTACTCCGGTTTTTAATTCTATACGATTATTCTTATTTTTTACTGATTCCAAACAGGTTTTCTTTTTTCCAAAAAGGCGCAAATTCCTTCTTGTGCGTCAGGATGTTTAGTGTTCAAAGAAATGACCTGTGTAGCATATTGCAGCGCTTGGAAATCTTCCATGTTAATTTGTTGATAAAACTGGCGCTTCCCTAATTCAATGATGTTTAGGCTTTGTTTTGTAATATCTTTTGCTAATTTTTCGGTTTCTTCGTCCAACAGCTCAACAGGTACAACTTTGTTTACCAACCCATGCTGCAATGCCTCTTCTGCTGACATGAAGTTACCAGTAAACAACAGCTCCGCTGCCTTTTTCCGACCAATATTGCGGCTTAAAAATACGGCTGGTGTGCTGCAAAATAAACCGCTATTTATGCCCGGTGTTGCGAACTTGGCCTCTACACTCGCTACCGCTAAGTCACTTGCTGCCACTAATTGGCAACCCGCTGCAACAGCTGCACTCCGTACCTTTGAAATGACAATCTGTGGCATTTCTCTAATCGTGCGCATTACATTCAGACACGCTTGAAATAGCGCTAATACTTCAGTTTCTGTCTTTGATTGAATTTCCTTTAGGCTGTGGCCAGCAGAAAACACTCGATCCGACCCCTCAATCACAACGACTTTTGTTTCCCTTTTTGTGGCTATTTCTTTTAATAAAGTATCAAGTTCATCAATAAGCTGCATCGTTAACGTGTTAAACTCTTTAAGATTTTCTAACGTAACATATGCAATTCCTTCTGTTTGTCTGAATGATAGTAATTCCATGCTCCTCTCCCACTCCTCTTTTTTTGAACTTCACTTTCAAATTCATGCTGTCTATTTTTTAGTTTGAGTGTTCAGACAATTTTAGTCAACAAAAAATTATAATAATGCCATAAATTCCTCACCAGTAATCGTTTCCTTTTCAAACAGATATTCAGCCAATTCATGTAGCTTCTCTTTATTTTCCTCTAAAATTTCAGTTGCCCGCTGATGGGCAATTTTAATAATTTTCAAGACTTCAGCATCAATTTTGGCGGAAGTTTCGGCTGATACTAATAATGTGGTATCTGTCCCTAAATAAGGATTATTGACAGTTTCCAGCGCCATCATATCAAACTCTTCACTCATTCCATACCTTGTCACCATATCGCGCGCAATTCTAGTTGCTTGCTGAATATCATTTGCCGCCCCGGAAGTAATCGTTTGAAAGACAATTTCTTCTGCAGCCCGGCCTCCCATGAAGGTTGTAATTTTATCCATTGCTTGCTCTTTTGTAAGCAATACTTGTTCCCTCTCTTCAATCTGCATTGTATAGCCTAAAGAGCCGGATGTTCGCGGGATGATGGTAATTTTATGTACTGGTGCAGAGTGATTCTGTTTGGCTGCAACTAAGGCATGGCCAATCTCATGGTAAGCAATCGTTAATTTATCCTTCATCGGAATGACCGCATTTTTTCTTTGATAGCCTGCTATGACCACTTCGACAGACTCCTCAATATCACTTTGAGAAACAAAATTACGGCCCAGTTTAACTGCACGGAGAGCACCTTCATTAATAATATTAGCTAAATCAGCTCCAGAAGCACCTGGCGTTGCTCTAGCAATTGCATTTAAATCAATATTATCCTCAAGCTTTACCTTATCAGCATGCACCTTTAAAATCGCTTCCCTACCTACCAAATCAGGCAATTCCACAGGAATTCTGCGGTCAAATCGGCCTGGTCTTAAAAGTGCTTTATCAAGCGTTTCCGGCCGGTTCGTTGCCGCTAAAATAACAACTCCTTTACTAGCGTCAAACCCGTCCATTTCCGATAAAAGCTGGTTCAATGTTTGTTCCCGCTCATCATTGCTGCTAATGCCCATTGAATTACGACTCTTACCAATGGCATCAATTTCATCAATAAAAACAATACATGGCGCCTTTTCTTGAGCCTGCTTAAATAAATCCCTAACCCTTGCTGCCCCCATCCCAACAAACATTTCAACAAATTCAGAGCCTGAAATGGAGAAAAATGGTACCTTTGATTCCCCTGCCAACGCCTTAGCCAGCAATGTTTTCCCTGTTCCCGGAGGGCCAACTAACAGCACTCCTTTTGGAATCTTAGCGCCTATTTCTTTATATTTCGTGGGATTATGTAAGAAGTCAACAATTTCTTGCAAAGCTTCTTTTGCCTCATCTTGCCCCGCCACATCTGCAAAGGATTTTCCTGTTTCTGCTTTAACATATATTCGCGCATTACTTTTGCCGATGCTTAATGTTTGACCAGCGCCCCCGACTTTCCCCGCCATCTTGCGAATAAACATTTGGCTAATCCAAATAAATAACAATAATGGCAAAATCCAAGTTAAAATAAAATTGATAAATGATGAATCATCACGTTTAATTGTCGACGTAAAAGGAACCTTCGCATCATATAGACGATTTACTAATTCCGGGTCGTCCATGCGGCCCGTCACATATGCTCTTTCTTCGCCTTTTTTATTAGTAGCCATATAGGAGATTTGATTTTCTGTAATCTTGACTTCTTTAACATTCCCCTTGTCAATTTCTGTTAAAAACGTTCCATAATCAACCTCAATAATTTTCTGTTCTAATATTGTTGGGAAAATGACCGTATTCAAAACCAGCACAATACTCATAGCAATGAGGAAATAATATATCATTGGCTTCCCCGAATTCCGTTGTATTTTCATTGTATATTTCCTCTCCCTTCCAGCCCTTTTCATAGTTACCCACATTCTACCACTTTAAATAGTATTATCCTTCTGAAAAAATTGTCGTTTGTGTGAAACAATGACAAAAGTCGTAATGAAAAAATAAAAAAAGTGAAACTTATTTCATTTTTTAACGTAAATACTATAGAATGGTGTATAACAGGAAATTATGGAGGGATTTTTTTAATGAAAAAACTATTAGCAGCGATCATTACGGCAACACTTATTTTTACACCGTTAGGAACTGTCATTTTTCAAGACCAGCCGACAACGGTTGATGCAAAAAAATACAGCTCAGGCAAGAAAGGGTTTAACCTCAATAAAAATCAACCAAATAACAACAATAACAACTCTTATTTCCAAAACAAAAAACCTGACTCACCTAAAACAAATAAGTCTGCTGCTACACCAAATCAAACTAATAAAGGCGGCCTCATGAAGGGCTTAATGCTTGGAGGTTTGGCTGGTTTACTTTTCGGAAGTTTATTCGCCAATATGGGATTTTTGGGATCAATTCTAGGCTTGTTAATTAATGTCCTTGCGATTGTTGTCTTAATTGCAGTGATACGCGGTATTTTCAACTACTTCAAAAATAAAAAGAAAAAAGAGGATATTAATCCATGGAGAGGCTAGTCATTTCGGAGCAAGATATTATAAATGCAACATGCATTTATATTTCCCGTAAAAGGCAAGTAAAGCCTGAAGAGGTAGAAGTAGAATTGCAGTATGATGATGATTACGGCTTTTCTGCGGAAGTTTATGTTGATGGACGCCAGCAAATCCTAACAGCTGGAAACTTAATTGAAGCTCTGCGCCTATGGCTTGAAGAATTTCTTAACAGCGATCCTTATGCCGGTATTCAGCTCGTGCTTGATGATGATGAAGGAATTATTGCTGTTATTAATTGATGGGCCAAAATCGTTAGAAAAAGCTGTCGGTTGACAGCTTTTTATTTTTTCCTCTTACTCATCCTTCCTAAAATAAACGCACCTGCTGTTAAACCGATTATTGTATTTGTTTTCTTATTAAAGATTGATTTAGCAACAAGATTGATGTTTTGCGGCCTTTCCGCCAAGCGGCGCATGAAATAACCATACCAATCCTTTCCAAACGGCACATACGTACAGAAGTTGTAGCCTTCTTCCGCTAGCTGTAGTTGTAATTCTCTTCTAAAGCCGTAAAGCATTTGAAATTCATATTTATCTTTCGGGATATTATGTTGCTCCACAATTTTTTTCAAATGGTTAATAATATGATGGTCATGTGTAGCAATTGATGTGAATTTACCGTTTAATAAATGCCATTCGGTAATCTTAATATAATTAGCATCGATATCTTTTTTGTCTTGGTACGCAATTTCGGCCGGTTCTTTATAGGCACCCTTTACAATCCGAATGCGTAAATCTTTATATTTCTCAGTATATTCCTGTGCTTTATGGAAATAAGCTTGAACAACTGTACCAACATTATCAAAATCCCGCAAAAGCACATCGAGAGCATCATAGGCAGGCTGAAGATGGCCTGAATCTTCGATGTCAAAGTTTACAAACATATTGTAAGTCTTTGCCTTTTCGAGAATTTCCCATAAATTCGCTAAAGCGAAATCAAAATCAATATCTAACCCTAATTGCGTCGGCTTTAATGAAATATGGGCGTCAACTTGATTTTCATGAATCGCTTCAATTACTTTGAGAATATTTTCTTTTGCTTCAATTGCTTCTTCTTTTTTATATACAAATTCCCCGAGATTATCGACCGTACAAGAAATCCCATTGGAGTTGAGCTCTTTAATACTTTTAATGACTTCTGGTATATTTGTACCCGCTACGACACTTTGCGCACCTAATTTTAACCCATATTTTTTGGCAGCATTATTTAAAAATTGGTTTTGCGAAAGGCCAATAAAAAATTCTTTTAACATAGCGTTTACTCCCTTACTCAAAAATAAGCCCGCTCCTATTAAGAAATGGGCTACTTCAACGTCAGCCATTTAACTCCATTATTCTCCATCTCGTACAGCTTCTTTTACACTAACCTTCACTTTGATGATGCGCCGATTATTCATTTCCTTAACAGCAAACTCAATATTTTTATACTCAATCACTGGTCGCTCATGAACTGCTGGGATATAGCCAAGCTGTCCAATCATAAATCCACTCAACGTATCATAATCGTGCGTTGGCAGGTCGACATGAAGGATATCTTCTACTTCATAGAGATTCATTGTCCCAGCCATTATATAATGAAATTCATCAATTACTTCAACCTCATTTACATCCAGCTCAGGCTCATCATATTCATCAAATAATTCACCAACAATTTCTTCAATCAAATCTTCAATCGTAACAATCCCATCTGTCCCGCCATATTCATCAATAACAATCGCCATATGGGTGTTACTTTTTTGCATATCCCTAAATAATTGATCAATTTTAATCGATTCTAAAACGTAATAAGGCTCACGGACTAAATCACGTAAATTGAAATAGGTTTGGTTATCACTCTCAATAAATTGGAATAAATCCTTAACATGCAAAATGCCAATAATTTTGTCAATATTCTCCTCGTATACAGGCACTCTTGTATATTTTTCAACATTTGCAATATGAAGTGTTTCTTTCAAACTAAAGTCAGCGGGAATGGCCACAATATTTGTCCTATGGGTCATAATGTCAGAAACCGTTTTATTATCAAACTCAAAAATATTATTTATCATTTCTTTTTCAGCTTCTTGAATGGTCCCTTTTTCTTGTCCTACATCGACCATCATCCGAATTTCTTCCTCTGTAACGTCTTCATCATCGGCATTAGGGTCAAGGCCAAACATCTTTACAATTACATTTGTAGACAATGTCAAAAACTTAACAAAAGGATAGTTAACTTTAGATAGCACCGTTAATGGAGTGACTGCAATAAATGAAATCTGCTCTGCCTTTTGTAAAGCAAGTCTTTTCGGAACGAGTTCACCGAATACTAACGTGAAATAAGATAAAACCAATGTAATCACTACAGTAGAAATCGTTTCAAGTGTCCCCTTAGCAATCGGCATTCCTAAGTTATAGAGATATTCCGCCAACCTTCCGGCAAAGCTCCCTGCAGCAAAAGCACTCGCCAAAAATCCAGCAATTGTAATCCCAATTTGAATCGTTGCTAAGAAGCGGCTCGGCTCCATTAAAAGAGATTGAACTAATTTTGCTTTTTTATGCCCGCTATCAGCCATTACCTTTATCTTATTATCATTTAACGAAACAAGTGCCATTTCAGATGCTGCAAAAAATGCATTTAACAAAATTAGTACAAGGAGTACGAATATTTCGGCGCCCAAGAAATCTACCCCCAAATATATAAATATTTTCTACAATCATTACTTTATCAAAATTTAAATTTCTTGCATATAAAATGGTGCTTTATGTGGCTATGTATTTTAGAACATTAAAATTATTGTGTCACGGTTCTCTATTTATCATTCCCAATGAGGTTTCAATGCATCAAAAACTCATTTTAAAAATATTGTTGACTTATTCAAAACCATTAATTATTATAAATAATATAATTCAAATCAAATTACTCGGTTATTAAGGAGGAGACAGAAATATGGTACAGATGATTTTCACCGGGTTACTTTGTGGGGCATTGCTTGGATTTGTGATGCAGAGAGGCCGTTTCTGCTTAACTGGCGGATTTAGAGATATGTATATAGCAAAAGATAATCGTATGTTTTATGCTTTATTAATTGCCATTGCTGTCCAAAGCGTTGGTGTCTATTCGTTAATTCAGATCGGAAAATTCGAGTATTCTGCAGGCGCCTTTCCATGGACAGCCGTTATTGTTGGGGCTTTTATATTCGGAATTGGGATAGTTCTTGCAGGCGGTTGTGCAACAGGCACATGGTACCGCGCAGGTGAAGGTCTTATTGGCAGTTGGATTGCACTAACCGGTTACATGCTAATGAGCGCCATTATGAAATCTGGACCATTAGCAACTGTTAATGAATCATTTAAAACTACTCAACTCCCAACAAACTCTATTTCCGAAAGTTTCGGAATTTCTGTTTGGGTATTAATCGCTATTTTTGTAGCAATTGTATTTGCCATTGTAGTTAAGGAACTAAGAAAACCAAAGGTTGTTATTCCTGCGATGAAGCCAAAGCGGACTGGTCTAGCTCATCTCTTATTTGAAAAACGTTGGCATCCATTTTTTACAGCCATTTTAGTTGGACTAATTGCAACTCTTGCTTGGCCACTCAGTGCCGCAACTGGAAGGGTTTTTGGGCTTGGAATCACAACTCCTTCAGCTAATATTTTACAATACTTGGTGAGCGGCGATGTTAAAATTTTAAACTGGGGCGTATTCCTCGTACTTGGCATTTTTCTCGGCTCTTTTATAGCTGCAAAGGCAAGTCGCGAATTTCGCTTTAGAATGCCTGATACAAAAACAGGTGTTACAAGTTTCATTGGCGGAATTTTAATGGGCTTTGGTGCTAGCCTAGCTGGTGGATGTTCCATCGGTAATGGTTTAGTTATGACGGCCATGATGACATGGCAAGGTTGGGTTGGATTAATGTTTATGATTTTAGGGACTTGGTCTGCATCCTATTTCATGTTTGTTCGAGTTAGTGTTAAAAAGAAAACTATTACAGCGAAATCAGCAGTTACTGCATAGGAGGAATGAATCTTGCAAAAAACATTAGAAGTCATGGGTCAAGTTTGTCCTTTTCCATTAGTAGAGGCAAAAAAGGCAATTGCGGATTTGCATTCAGGAGACGAATTAATCGTTCAATTTGATTGCACACAAGCAACAGATAGTATCCCTCGCTGGGCTGCCGAAGCTGGCCATAAAATCACCAATTTTGAGCAAATCGGCGAAGCAGCTTGGACCATTACTGTGCAGAAAAATTAGTACATTATATAAGCTCTGGGAATTGTTAAAGGTCCCAGAGCTTTAATTATTAAGAATCCATAATTTACTACATAAATAAGGGGAATTAATATGGAGCAGTTCTTTACCTAGCAATTAGTTTGAAATTTTTACTTCTTATAACGAACCATTCCAATTATAATAATTAGGTGTGATGCTCATCATGCCTATTTTTTTTGCTTAATACAAAATTTACAACAAGGGAGAAGAAACAATGTGGTTTATTTTTTCGCTTTTAACAGCATTAGCTTGGGGTAGTGCTGACCTATTTTATAAAAAAGGATCCAACAGCGACGATAAGTACAGTCACCTTAAAATTGTCACGATTGTAGGCTTAGTCATGGGGCTTCATGGCACAGCCTACATGCTTTTGAAAGGAATCGCGTTTGATCCATTTGATATGGTAAGATATTTACCTGTTTCTGGACTTTATATTTTATCAATGACGATTGGTTATATCGGATTAAGGTATATTGAGCTTTCCATTGCTTCACCTGTGCAAAATTCTTCAGGAGCAGTCACTGCCATCTTATTATTCATCTTTTTCCCGCAGGACCTTGGTTTCATTGATGTAGCAGGTATAGCTATTATTACTTTTGGTGTCGTTGGTCTTGCCTTCTTAGAAAAAAGAGCTGAAGTAATAGCCCTTAAAATAAGCACAGCTCCAATCGATAAAAAATATCAAATCGGCTTTTTGGCGATTACTTTTCCGATTATATATTGTGTTATCGATGGTCTTGGAACTTTTGCTGATGGAATTTATCTCGATGAAATGAAGCTTATTAGTGAAGATTCAGCCCTTCTTGCCTATGAATTCACTTTTTTCATTTGTGGTGCAATTGCCTTTATATTTTTAAAAGGCATCAAAAAAGTAGACTTTGCTATTTTCAAAGAGCGTGATAAAGGCTTAGCAGCTATTTTTGAAACAACTGGACAATTTTTTTATGTTTTTGCGATGGCCAAAAATGCAATTATCGCTGCACCACTAATTGCATCCTATAGCATTTTTTCGGTCATCCTTTCAAGAATTTTTCTAAAGGAAAGACTAAGCAAAAATCATTACGCTGTCATCATCGTTGTCATGTTAGGTATCATTCTGCTTGGGGTTGCGGATGAGCTATAACTTTATTAATAAGAATAGTGAATGGCATTTGCACTATCCCCACCGATTGAGAACTAAAAAATATTGAAAAATGCAAAATAGCAATTCATTTCGCGCAGAGCATTGAGTTGCTATTTTTATTATATTTTTTCATCGTAATGCACAATAGAGCCATATTGTTCACTACAATTTAACAGAAACATATTTCGAAATTAATATTGAATAAACACAAGGCTATAATCCCCATCCAAGGCTCCAAATTCCGAAAATAGGTACCTACGCTTCGGAAGCAAGGTATTTTTCCACAAAACGCAAAAAAATCTTAGCGCACGGTGATAAATATCGTCCCTCAAAGTAAAAGACAGAAACCCAGCGTGAAAGAGGAGGGTCCAAGGATAAAATAGATATTGATGGGCCCGGAGATTCTGCCATTAACCGCGGGAGAACCGAAACCCCTAGTCCTTCCGCTACTAGTGTTCGTGGGGAGGCACACTCGTATGCAATAAGTGGCTCAAAGCCTTCTCTCATGCACGTCGCAATAAGCTGCGAACGAATTCCGGACCCCTCCTTAAAGGATACAAATGATTCTTCACTAAGTTCTTTAATAGAAATTGCTTTTTTCTTCTCTAGTGGGTGTCCTTTGGTTACAGCTAAAACCAATTCATCTTGATAAAGAGGCTTTGAACAAATTCCCTTTGGCGCAACTAAATTTATTAAATGCGTTGAGTATTTAATATCCACTGCATGGGCCAAAGCAAGATCTAATTCCCCCTTTTTGAGAGCATCTAGCAACGGTTCAGTAGTGTTCTCCCTTATAAACACTTTAATCTTAGGAAACTCTTTCCCAAATTCCACGAGCAACCTTGGCAGCCTAGTTTGCACTAGGGACTCTAGCGCTCCTACTATAATGTTACCGTGCGGGTAGTTTATGAACCCTTTAACTGAATCTTTTGCCCTTTGTGCCTCCGCTAAAGTCTTTTCAGCACCAATATAGAATTGCTCCCCAGCCTCTGTTAAGGTTACCCCTCTGCCAGTTCGTTTAAAAAGCTTGAGGCCCAGTTCCTGTTCCAAATTACCAATTTGTTGCGAGAGAGCTGGCTGAGCTATATTTAATCGTTCGGACGCTCTTGTAAAATTATTTAGTCTTGCCACTTCAACGAAGTAAGTTAGTTGCTTAAGCTCCATTCTTCAACGACCACCTTCATTTGCGAAATAAGTAATTGTTATACCTACAATAGCATATATATATTTTTCTTATCAATTATGCCGTATTATAATCTTTTAATATAGAAAGGTAGGAGTACGGATTATGAATAACGGCAAACGTCCTTATTATGGTTGGTATATTGTTATATGTGCTAC
The DNA here is from genome assembly GCA_012842745.1 of Bacillus sp. (in: firmicutes). Taxonomy (NCBI): domain Bacteria; kingdom Bacillati; phylum Bacillota; class Bacilli; order Caryophanales; family Bacillaceae; genus Bacillus; species Bacillus sp. (in: firmicutes). The sequence goes on from DUSF01000017.1 coordinate 62,002, forward strand.
AGTTATTGTTTTGCTTTCAATGGGATTGCGAATGGGAATTGGACCTTTTGTTGAACCAGTTATGGCTGACTTAGATTTATCTCGAACGGAGCTATCATTCATTGTGGCAATCGGGATGATTGTTTATGGAGTTGGAATGCCAATAGCAGGACTGCTTTTGAAAACGTTAAGTAGTAGATTTATGATAGTAACAGGAGTAATTATTGTTTGTTTATCGATTGTATGGGCCATAAATGCTACAGGGCCAGTTTCTTTTCTACTTTCCTTTGGTGTTTTTCTATCGCTTGGGCTTTCCTTTTTAAGCAATATTTCATTATCTCCGATTATCAGTAAATGGTTTGTTAGACAAAGAGGAAAAGCACTTTTTTATCTGGCAACAGGCGGAATGGCAGGCATTGCAGTTATGACTCCTCTTGAAACATGGTTAATCCAACTTGTAGGCTGGAAGCACACTCTTCTTATATTTGCAGGAGTATTCATTTGCATCATTGCTCCTTCGGCAATTTTTATTATGCGAGAAAATGTACCAGAAGGGGCTGACACTACAGGAGCAGTACGTAATCTAGTAAAACAAGAACCAGCAAATATTAGTATGAGGGATGCAGTAAAGACAAATGCCTATTGGAAAATCATTCTCGGCTTATTTGCCTGTGGATTTGGGATGAATCTTTTAGGTTCTCATGGCGTACCTATGTTGGTAAACCATTGTTTTGACCCAATGATTGCTTCTTTTGGCGTTGGCATGATTGGTATTGTTGCAATGTTCAGTACAGTCGTCTTAGGACATGTAGCAGATCGATTTCCTAGGAGAAATATTTTATTCCTAGTGTATTTTGTTCGCGGCCTTGGGTTAATCGGTTTAGTTTTAGCAGCCACGAAATGGCAGCTCTTTCTTGTAGCATTTAGTGGCGGATTAGTATGGTCAGGCTCTATTGCAATGTCTACCGCTATTTTAAGCGACCTTTATGGAACACGTTTACTTGGAATCTTAAATGGGTGGGCATACTTTATCGGACATCAAATTGGAGCAGCTTTGGGGTCATTTCTTGGTGGCTGGCTATATGATGCTTCTGGCACTTATTTATATGCATTTATCACTGCTGGTGCACTGTCCATTATTGCCAGCCTAGCATCGATTACATTGCCACAACATCTTTCCTTCAATAAGCAAATAAAAATAGGTGAACAGCATAATAGTGAGCAAACCTAACCGGTTATGGGTAACAGATATTAAAAAAGTCCTGAAACAGTACATGAACTATTTCAGGACTTTTTCCGTGCAAAATTTAGACCCTTAGCGAGCCACGGAACCCTCTGGCAGCATAGTAAGATTCTGCACCATTGTGATATACGAAGACATGCCCGAAGCGACGATCGCAAAAAAGGGCACCGCCGAGTTCTCTAATATCAGATGGTGTTTGCACCCAACTCGACGTTTTCATATCGAAATTTTCAAGTTTCTGCAACGCTCGATATTGTTCTTCCGTTAATAGTTCAATACCCATGGCAGTTGCCATATCAATAGCGTTATTTTCTGGTTTATGATTTTTCCTTGACTCCAGCGCTTCACGGTCGTAACAAACACTCCTGCGACCTTTAGGACTTTCCGCTGAACAATCAAAAAAAATGTATTCGTCCTTTTTTTCATCATAATCAATAACATCTGGTTCACCGCCAGTTCTTTCCATTTCATTGAGTGACCACAGTTTTTCAAGATTAGCATCCAGCTTTTCATGGACTTTAGCCCACTCAAGACCTTTATGTCGGTTCATGTTTTTTTCAAAACGGACTTTCAATACTTTAAGTAAATCCTCACGTTGCTCTAGTGAAAACTCCTTATTATCGCTAACCTTATTTCCCTTGATCACGGTAGTTTCCTCCTTCAATAATGTTTAATTGAACTGAATCAGAGAAATTAGTTTCTTTTTATGATTATTTAAGGACATTTGGGGGAGATTAAATATTAAAAAAGTTAATAGTCGTTTACTGTGCAAAGGAAACAGGAAGAAACCGTGTAAGCGCATAAAAACATTCACCTCTTTTTATTACCCTCCCACATTATTAGTAAAATAATGTATTAGGAAAAAAGGATTCCTTTTCTATTTGCTAAAGCCTTCCCCGAGAACTATTAGAAGGTAGCTTGAAAATCAAAGTATTGGTGAAATGATGTTACATTTATTATGGGCTTATTCCATTAAAGCTACCATTTACTTAAACAACTCTATCTATCAATATTAATGTTATTACTTTTCCCTTTAATTTCTTCCAAAATAATTTTTGTGCAAGCTACAATAAGTCCACTAAGCAAAATTAGCCCCATATAAATTGGATGTAAATGTGTTTCAGGAACACCACCCCAAGGAAATATAAACTGCTGAATTATAGGAGAAATCCAAAAATTAAGGATATAAAAACCGACCATTGTTCCAATTATCCATCTCAATATAATCACCTCTGTATTCCATTGTACCAAACCTCACCTAGACTTTGGTTAATTATTGGATGTTGCTTCTTTTACTAACCTGCTCTACAGTTGAGGAAGCAACAGCTCTGTTGCGCTATCGCCTCCGTTAATGAAAAATCAATTATTCTTTAAAGAGCCGACCCAAACATCACCAACATTTACTTTATAAATAATTTCTTCCTCATAACTATTAAGTTCGATTTCTTCGGTTTTATAAGATTGATTTATTATATCTCTTACTTCTTCTTCTGTCCTTATTCCATCTTGAATATCCTCTTCTAAATCTCTTAGATGATATATATTAGCATTTATATGAGGCTCCCAGTTGAATAAATCTAATTTATCTTTTAAAGTAGCATATTTCTCAATCGGAAATGCCTTTTCTTTGGTGTGTTTATCAAACGTATTATCATAAAAATTAAAGAAGTCCTTATACGCAACAACAACTTGAGAGTTTATAAAATTAGGTTCATAAAGCCAAATTTTCAAATAAAAATCCTGATTCTCATTTTTCATTTTCTCAAACCAATCCAAGTACACGTCTATCATCGCTTCTAAAAGAAGGCGATTATACCAAGTTGGAGGATTTAACCTTGGAATTGCATAAAATGGATGTATCCATAGCTTTGAATAATCTCTGTTATACTCCCTTATTGCATCCATATCTAAATTAATGAAATTCTGTTTCCATGTCCCAATTTTTCTTTTATGACGTTTCCAACCTCTAATTTTCTTTTTTATTGAATGATAAAACACTAAACTAAAGCACCCCTTATTACTTCTTCACTATTAATACTTCGTTTCTAAAAAAGCATTACTGCTGTTCCAACAATCCCCCCTTTAGCTTAATAAGAAGGCGAATAAATTCTGTCCGTATCAGTATCAATTACAAACTCAACCTCAACATCACTGTCATGAGGTAATTGTTCAAAATTATGTAACCTACAAAATACATTTGGAAGGTCTTTTATATCAAAGGTTAATTTTTTTGCTTGTAAATATTTTTGCTTTAACTTTTGTTTGGGACACTTTTTACCCGAAAGCAGAACTTGATAATCATAACCGTCAATTTCAATAATCATAATTTCACGACTGGTTGCTAATCAGTCTTATAGCTTAGATTTTTATTAAAGCCTACGTTCAATGAGATAATTTGTACTCCTTTAATATTGAACGAATTTCATAACCAAAATTACTGGGGAAGATTTCAATAAAACTGATTTTACCCTCGTAAACCTCAATTGCTCCAATTTCTTCGAATTGAAAACCTTCGATTTCTCCCTTGTCCTTTTTATATCCAGTAAGGTAAAAAGAACCACAATCGGGGTCGCCACACTCACAAATTCCTTTTATTCGAAGATTATCAACCTGATTTGACAAGTCAATTCTGGATTTGGAAATAAAAAATTCTTTAATTCTGTTTGTCATCTGGGGCAAAACATCAATAAATAACGGATACTTCTCCATATAACCAACCCTTTTTAAGACTGTTTCATGACTACTTTATCAGACTGTTCTTACTAAAATAACAGTGCTTAGTAAAAAAAGACCGCAATTTTAACAATCTACGTTGTTTCGTTAATGCCCCCGATTGTTTAATAAATATGGCTCACTTTTTCTTAATCAACTTTGTTATGGTCCATTCGAGATTTTTATCAATTTCCCTTGTAATCTCAATATCCAGATTGTCTTTACTGATGTATTTTAGGAGTTTAAAGGTCTCAGTTCTAATCTCTTCCCAGACTGAATTGTTTTTTAATTTATCAAAATTTGTAAAAACTTCTATCACTTGCCCATTACACTTCTTATCAAGAAACCTATCATATTCTTCAAGTTTCTTTATCTCATTAGCAGATAGAAATCCCGTTTCTACATAGTGATTAGCTATAACACCATTGAAATGGCTTTCAAAGTCAACCAGCATATCTTCGCCTACATTCCCAAATCCCATTATATCTTTTTGTTTTTCCGCTGGAGAAGACAATATAATCAGTGTCTTTAATAACTCATCGAAGTGATATTGAATAATTTCTTTATCCATATAGGTACTCCCTTAGTGATCGGCTATGTTAATGGATCACTCACTTTTTTTAGAATTGCCCCAAATAATTGAAGAAGATAAGTAATACCGAACTGTTTAGATTATTGCGCTCTTAAACAAAGAAGTAAGGTCATCTGCTAATTCATTTTTCGAATAATCATCGTGGTATATTCGAAATACGCTTGGAAGATTTGAATTTAGTTTGATATATATAGGGTCACCGCTTCCGTGTGAACAACTTGCTGAAAAAACATATCCATCTTCTAATGCCGATATTCCTGGTTCATATTTAGTGCTTTCATCAATTATGTCATCCACACCTCCCCATATAATATATGAAACCCCATCATAATCCTCATCAGGTTCATCTTCTTGGATTCCGAACTCTGCATCTATTAAAGGGACGGTAGTATATAATTCGATATACCATTTCGGCAATTTTATTTTAAGTTCTTTTTCTAATTTTTCTAAATCACTTTCGGTTGCAGTTTTGCCAACAAAATCTGGATATTTAGACATAATTCTTTCTACAAGTCTTTTGGCTCCGATAATGATTTCATTATTTGTCATTTTCCATACTCCCATTTCAATTTATCTATTTAGAGTTCGATTGAGTTCGATTAAATCCTGCTTATCGAATAATTCATTTTGAACTAAACTGCCCGTTAGCAAAAAAGCGACTGCTCCTTGTTCATACGAATAGGTAAGGGTTTGAGGTTATCGCTCCCTTTTCCCCTCGTTCACACCGTACGTGAGACTTTCATCTCATACGGCGTTCCAACTAATCCAATTCATTCAGTTCTATGTACATGATGAAG